>JAODMV010000321.1 GCA_025464875.1 Arthrobacter sp.
CTCATCCTGAACCCGAAACTGCTGATCGCCGACGAGCCGACCTCGGCGCTGGACGTGTCGGTCCAGGCGATGGTGCTGGAGCTGTTCAAGGAGATCCAGGCCGAATTCGGATTCGCTGCCCTGTTCATCAGCCATGACCTTGCCGTGGTGGACCTCCTGTCCCACTGGGTCGGCGTGCTCTACCAGGGCAAGATGGTGGAGCAGGGCCTCGGACACCAGGTGATGGGCAGTCCGCAGCATGACTACACGCGGAAGCTCATCGCCTCCCTGCCCGTTCCGGACCCTGAAGAGCAAGCCCGGCGCCGGGAGGAATTCCGCGCGGTGCTCCGGATCTAACCATCTCCGGCCCGTCTGCGGCGCCCTCTGCGGCATCCCTCCGAAGGACATGCCCACCGTTCGCGGCGAACGGCGGGCATGACCCAGGCCGAGGCCGGCCTGTGCACCGGCAACGGCGCTTAACAGCAGAAGTGATTAGCCCCCGTGCCCCTAGACTGGGTCAATGACCGAGCAGAACCTCAATCTTCCCGATGCCGATTCCTATGACCCCACGGCCAGTTCCCTGGCCGGTCAGGTGGATCCAGCGGTGATGGCGGAACTGTTGTCGATCCGCTCCAGCATCGACAACATCGACGCCACCTTGGTGTATCTCCTCGCCGAACGATTCAAGGCAACGCAAAGGGTGGGTTTCTTGAAGGCCGCCCACAAACTTCCCGCGGGAGACCCCGGCCGGGAGACGGCGCAGATAGCACGCCTGCGGCGCCTCGCCGCCGAAGCCCACCTGGACCCGGCCTTTGCCGAGAAATTCCTGAACTTCATCATCGGCGAGGTCATCCGCCACCACGAAGCGATCGCCGAAGACCACCAGGCAGCAGCACACCAGGCGGCTGCCCGGAACGCGGGCGGGGGCGGCGCCGCCGCCGCCGGGTCCACGGACGCTGCGATCGCCGCCGGCGCCTAGCCATGGCCACACTCACGCCGCCGGATCCGGGCCAGGTCACCGCGACAGCCCTGGGCCCGTGGCCGGGCGAGGACCCGGTCGAGGCCACCCGCATCGTCCGGGGCGAACTCGGCAGTCCGCATCTGCCCTTCCTCGCCGAGCTGGCCGATCGCGGAGTCGGCGCGGACGCCCTCGGCCGTACCGCCTCGCTGCTGGTGGACCTGGCCGTGGACGTTCAGCCCTACGGTTGGCGGGTCGTGGACCGGCCCGGCAGGGACCTGAAGCGGGCGAGGTCGGCGCTTTCCACCGACATCAATGTCCTGGCGGACCTGATCGGCGCCGAGGATGCCCCGTCGACCGACCTCAAGGTCCAGCTCCGCGGCCCGCTCAGCCTCGCCGCAGGCCTGCACCTCCACAACGGGGAGCGCGCCCTGATCGACTACGGTGCCCGCCGCGACATCGCCGCCTCGCTGGCGGCCGGTGTGGAGGGACACCTGAAGAGGCTTGCCACCGCGGCGCCGGGAGCCCGCATCGTGGTGCAGGTCGACGAACCGGAGATTGCGTCCGTACTGGCCGGGACCATTCCGACGTCCAGCGGTTACCGGACGCTGCGCTCCGTGCCCGGCCAGGAAATCACCGAGTCCTGGCGGCTGGTCATTGACGCGCTGCGTGCAGCCGGAGCCGTCGAAGTCGTGGTGTCGGTGCCGGAAATCGAGGCGCCGTTTGACCGGATCCTGGCTGCCGGCGCGGACGGGATCGCCGTGCCGCTCCGGGCCCTCACCTCCCGCCAGTGGGAGCAGCTTGCCGGCGCGGTCGAGGCCGGAAAAAGGTTCTGGGCCGGAGCGCTGGACGTGGCCGACCCCGCCGCGCGGCTGCCACGGGTGGCCGAGGTAGTGGACACGCTCTGGCGCCCGTGGCGGCAACTGGGGCTTCCTGCCGCCACGCTGGGCGCGTTGCGGGTCACGCCGTCGAACGGGCTGGGGCGCCACTCGCCGTCGTCCGCGACGGCGGTACTGAGCCGGCTGACCCAGGTGGCCGACGGGCTCAACCAGCTGGCCCTCGGCTAGCCCCGGCCCCGGCTTTGCCGCCGGGGAGCGCCGCGCCGGACGCAAGCGGGTCGCTCAGACGCGGCTCTCCCAGCGGTCCGGACGCGCGCGCCCGGGGAGGTGGCCCGGCGCCGTGATGCCGCCGGGGTAGGGCTCCAGCCGGTAGTCGAAGTACCCGGCATAGACCAGCACCAGCCCGATCTGCGGCTGGATCACCTTGACCTGGATCCGGTGCCGGCCCGGCCCGCCGTCCGGGCGCTCCCACCACTGTTCGGCGTAGGCCTTCGCGTCGAGGGCCAACGGCAGCGGAATCCTCAGCGGCCCCAGGAACAGCCGGGAGGCCTCTGACACGCCGCGCAGCCTGCCTTCCGGGGTGACGCTGAGGTTGAGATCCGTCACGAGCCGCCGGTAGCGGCCGACGTAGTCCACGAGCCCGGGCCCGCCGCCGGAATCCTTCAGGCTGGTGGTGTCGTGGAAGAGCCGGGTGGTGCCGGGAAAGTAGATTTCCCGGCGGGCCGTCAGGCTGGAGCGCCCGAACGGGTCCAGATGGGCGTGATTCTCGATCCGGAAGGGGATTCCCTCCCCGTAGTCGGGGAAGAAGGCCTGCTCGCCCGTCGTGAGCCGCAGCAGGGGACGCAGCCAGCGCTGCCGGCAGCCGACGACCTCGAAGACGCCCTCGCCGACGCCGAAGTGGCCGGATCCGGGCGCAAGCGAAAAGTACTCCCGGAGCTCGGGCTGCAGCCGGGCGAAGTCAGAACCAAGGGCGAGCTCATAGAGCGGGGCGTGCACGGGAACCTCCTGTTGCTCGCGGCCGGTAGGCGGGCCGGTCCGGGGCGCGTGGGGCAAAAACTCACAAACGCCGACGGCGTGCGGGAAAGCCGCCCGGGGCGGGTCCTGCCCGCCCCCGGTGGGCGCCCACGCCATGCCGGTGAACCGCTCAATACGACAAAGGCATTTCTATAAGGGAATATATATCTATGAAGGCACGCATTCTGGTAGTGGACGATGACGAGGCGTTGGCCGAGATGATCGGCATTGTGCTGCGCAACGACGGGTTCGAACCCGTGTTCTGCGCCGACGGTGGCCGGGCGCTGGAAGTGTTCCGCTCCTCGAAGCCGGACCTCGTGCTGCTCGACCTCATGCTTCCGGGCATGGACGGCATTGAGGTCTGCCGCCAGATCCGAGCCGAGTCCGACGTCCCGATCGTGATGCTGACGGCCAAGGCGGACACCTCGGACGTGGTCCGTGGCCTCGAGTCCGGTGCCGATGACTACGTGCCGAAGCCTTTCAAGCCGGCCGAGCTGGTGGCCCGTGTGCGGGCGCGCCTGCGCCCGGGCGACCAAAAGGCGCCGGAAACCCTGCGCATTGCGGACGTCACGATCGACGTCGCCGGCCACCTGGTGAGCCGCGGCGGCGATCGGATCTCGCTGACTCCGCTGGAATTCGACCTGCTCGTTGCCCTGGCGCGCAAGCCGTGGCAGGTCTTCACCCGGGAGCTGCTCCTGGAGCAGGTCTGGGGCTATCGTCACGCGGCGGACACGCGGCTGGTCAACGTCCATGTCCAGCGGCTGAGGTCAAAGATCGAACGCGATCCGGAAGCCCCCGAAGTTGTCTTGACGGTGCGTGGTGTCGGTTACAAAGCAGGTTCCTGAGCCGTCGGACGGCACCCCCGGGGCCATCCCGGAGGGCGCCGCCCTGAGGCAGCTCGAACCCCAGCCGGAACCCGCGGTGCCGGAACCCGCGGTGCCGGAACCCGCGGTGCCCGAACATGCGGTGCCCGGAGCCGAGGTAGCCGCCGGGGTCGGGGAGTCCCCGACCCCGCATACACGTCCTGACGTCCGCGCCAGCATGTGGCACCGGATCGGTTTCGAGACCCGGATCTGGGTCAAGCGTGCCCGGATTGTCGGCGTGCGCGTCATGCGGTTGGTCCGCACCGGGGCGGCCCGGCTGCTGCCCGGCATCCGGTACTTGCTGCGCGCGGTCCACCGGCGGTGGCGGCGCTCGCTGCAGTTCCGGACGGTCTTGACGACTCTCATGCTTGCGATCAGTTCGTTTGCGCTCGTGGGCGCCTACCTCTCCAACCAGATCGCCCACAATCTCTTCCAGGAGCGGCTCGCCCAGGCCGAATCGGAGACGCGTTACTACGTCCAGCAGGTCCAGGACACCTTCGACGGCGCGCAAGTCACCGACCAGTCCAGCGTCATCACCCTGGTCTACGACACTTTGAACGCCGTCGAGGGGACCGGTTCCGTGATCCAGCGGCGCTATGTCTTTGAAGCGATGCCGGAGCAGACCAAACCCCGCAACCGCTGGGTCGAGTCGCGGGCCTCCGACCAGCTCACCATCCGGGTGATTCCCGCGGATCTCCGCGCGGCCGTGCAGAATTCCGGCAAAGAGCAGTTTTGGGCGTCCACGGAATTTCCGGTGGGCACCCAGGACCGCCCGGGCATCGCGGTCGGCAACAAGGTGACCTTCAACGGCACCGTCTACGAGCTCTACCTCATCTATGACCTCAACACGGCGCAGAAGACCCTCGATGAGATCCAGAACGTCCTGCTCGCCGGCGGCGCCGTGCTGGTCCTCATGATCGGAGCCATCGCCTGGTACGTGACGCGCAACGTCGTGAGCCCGGTCAGCCACGCCGCGCTCGTCTCGGAAAAGCTCGCTGCCGGCCAGCTGCAGGAACGTATGGTGGTCAAGGGCGAGGACGAGGTGGCCCGGCTAGGGGCCTCCTTCAACCACATGGCGGCGAGCCTCCAGGAACAGATCACCCAGCTGGCCACCCTGTCACAGATGCAGCAGCGCTTCGTTTCCGACGTCTCGCACGAGCTCCGCACCCCGCTGACCACGGTCCGGATGGCCGCGGAGGTGCTCTATGACGCCCGCGAGGAATTTGACCCGATCAACAAGCGCTCCGCGGAACTGCTCTACAACCAGGTGGAACGGTTCCAATCGCTGCTCGCGGATCTGCTCGAAATTTCCCGTTTTGACGCGGGCGCGGCCACTCTCGACGCCGAACCCACGGACATCGTCCAGCTCTTCTGCCATGTGATGGACGGTGTGGCCCCCGTTGCCGCCGAATACGGCTCGGAGATCGCGCTCAATGCGCCTGCAGGCAGCATCATCGTGGACATGGACGACC
>JAODMV010000356.1 GCA_025464875.1 Arthrobacter sp.
ATCAGCTCTGTGCCGCTGGAGCCGAGGTGCTGGGCCACGGCGAGGATCGGCGGAATGTTGTCCCCCGGGTGGGAGTAGTCCGCGGCCAAAAAGGTGTCGTGGTAGTCGAGCTCGCGGACCGCGACGCCGTTGGCCCAGGCGGCCCATTCGGGGGAGACGCGCTCTTCGATGCCGAACACCTTCGCGCCCTTGCCGCCGGTGGTGGGGCCGTGGCTCAGGGCCTGGGCCCGGGCGGCGACGATGGGTGCGCGGTTCAGCGAGGCGATGGCCACCGAGGCGTTGTCGATGATGCGGTTGATCACCATGTCGGTGACCTCGTCCGTGACGTCCACGGGATCGGCGGCAAACTTGGCAATCTTGTAGGCGAGCTGATCCTCGCGGGCCAGGTTTTCCTCGCTCTTGTAAACGCGGACGTGGTGTTCCTTAACCATGGTGCTCCTTTTTTAGTGAGGTATGTGCGTGGCTTTGACGTGGGAAAGACTGCGGTGCAGATGGAGCGTGGTGGCGGCCTCGGCCAGCCTGGGGTTGCCGGCGGCGATCGCTTCGGCGATGGCGGCGTGTTCGGCCGCGGCGGAGGTCAGCCGCTCGGCGTCGTCCGCCGCCAGCCTGCGGACGCGGACCAGGTGAACGCGCAGGCTGCGCATCGCCTGCACCAGGTAGGAGTTGGAGATGGCGGCGTCGATGGCGGCGTCCAGCCGGCCGACCAGGCCATAGTAGTCGTGCCGGGCCGGGTCGGCGCCGCTGATGAGCTGGGGGGCCTGGAGCAGTTCGTTGCGGAGCTGTTCGAACGTCGCGGCGTCGCCACGCTCGGCGGCCAGCGCGGCCGCCTTGCCTTCAAGGGTCTCGCGCAGCTCGAAGAGTTCGTCGATGTCCTCCAGTGAGATGTCGGTGACGACGACGCCGCGGCCGCCCGCCGTCCGCGTCAGTCCCTCCGCGGTCAGCCGGCTAAGGGCCTCCCGGAGCGGCGTGCGCGAGACGCCCAGCCGCTCGGACTGCTCGACTTCCGCGAGCACCGTCCCGGGCAGCAGACGCCATTCGATGATGTCGTCGCGCAGGGCCGCATAGGCCTTATCGCTGGCGCGCATCCTGCCTCCTTCATTGGCTGACCAGCTCCAGTGTATACAGGCATCGACTCTTTGCCCAGCAATTCCCGGATTAAGCCGCTTTCGGCCGCGGGCTTGTATACAGAAGGCCTTGTGCCGGCGTCCGGACCCGGGCTACGATGATCTCCATCACAAGGTCGTGGACGGGATGGATTTTCATGGTTACCAAGAGCTACCGGGACAGCTACGAACGAAGCCTGGAACGGCCCGCAGATTTCTGGCTGGACGCCGCCAAGAAGCTCTCCTGGTCAACGCCGCCCCGGCAGGCCCTCGACTCCAGCAGGGCGCCGCTGTACGGCTGGTTCCCGGACGGGGCCCTGAACACCTGCTACAACGCCCTGGACCGCCACGTCGAGGCCGGCAGGGGCGGGCAGGACGCCCTGGTCTACGACTCCGCCATGCTGGGGACGCAGCAGCGCTTCAGCTACGCGGAACTCACCGAGCTCGTCGCCCGCTTCGCCGGTGTGCTCCGCAGCCACGGCGTGGGCAAGGGCGACCGGGTGGTGATCTACATGCCGATGGTCCCCGAGGCCGCCATCGCGATGCTCGCGACCGCCCGGCTCGGCGCGGTGCATTCGGTGGTCTTCGGCGGTTTCGCACCCAAGGAACTGGCCGCCCGGATCCGGGACGCCAAGCCCGCTGCGGTGGTCACGGCATCAGGCGGCATCGAGCCGTCCCGCCGGGTCGAGTACCTGCCCGCGGTGGCGGAAGCCCTCGAACTGGCTGGAGCGCCGGGCACCCCCGTCCTCGTGAAGGGCCGGGAGGGCTTCGCCGCCACCGTTGCGGACCACGCCGGCTGGATGGACTGGGACGCCGAGATGGCCTCGGCCGTGCCGGCCGCACCGGTGCAGGTCAGCGCGACGGACCCGCTGTACATCCTCTACACCTCGGGAACCACCGGCACGCCCAAGGGGGTCGTGCGGGACAACGGCGGCCATGCCGTGGCGCTGAGCTGGACCCTGGAAAACATCTACGACGTCGGCCCGGGAGACGTTCTGTGGACGGCCTCCGACGTCGGGTGGGTGGTGGGCCACTCCTACATCGTGTATGGTCCGCTGCTGGCCGGCGCCACGACGGTCCTCTACGAAGGAAAGCCGGTGGGAACTCCGGATGCCGGAGCGTTCTGGCGCGTCATCGAGGACCACCAGGTCAATGTGCTGTTCACCGCACCCACCGCCCTGCGCGCCATCCGCAAGGCGGACCCGGAGGCGAAGCTGCTCGGAGGCTACGATGTTTCCAGCCTGCGCACGCTCTTTGCCGCCGGCGAACGGCTCGACACCGATACCTTCCATTGGGCCTCCCGGGTGCTGGGTGTCCCGGTGGTGGACCACTGGTGGCAGACCGAGACCGGCTGGCCCATCTGCGCCAACCCGCGCGGGCTCGAGGAGCTGGCGATCAAGGCCGGCTCGCCGAGCGTGCCGATGCCCGGGTTCAGGCTCAGCGTCGTCGACGCCACCGGCGGCGCCGTCGAGGCCGGCACGGAGGGCAACATCGTCCTGGGGCTGCCGCTGCCGCCGGGCACACTCACCACGCTCTGGGGCGACGACGAGCGCTACGTCTCCTCCTACCTCCAGGCGTTCGAGGGCTACTACGCCACCGGCGATTCGGGCTACCGGGACGAGGACGGTTACCTCTTCGTGATGGGCCGGACCGACGACATCATCAACGTGGCCGGCCACCGGCTGTCCACCGGCGCCATGGAACAGGTGATCGGTCAGCATCCCGCGGTCGCCGAATGCGCCGTGATCGGAATTGCCGACTCCCTGAAGGGCCAGCGCCCCAGCGGGTACGTCGTGCTCAAGTCGGGAGTCGAGCTGGCCGAGGCGGAACTGGTCCGGGAACTGATCGCACTCGTCCGGCGGGACATCGGAGCGGTCGCGGACTTCCGGCACGTCACGGTGGTGGAGGCCCTGCCCAAGACACGTTCGGGGAAAATCCTGCGCAAGACCATGCGGCAGATCGCCGACGGCGACGACTACGTCGTGCCGTCCACCATCGAAGACCCGGGAGTGATTGACCAGCTCATCGGGGCCCTTCGCCCCGCCGTTCGTCCCGCCGCGGGGGAGTAGCGGGGCGGGTGCCCGGGCCGCCTAGGACGCGGGCCGCTTCCAGCGGTATTCGTTCTCCGGCCGCCCGGGGGCGCCGTAGCGCGCCGCCCGGGACGCAGCGCCGGCGTCCGCGAGGTATTCGAGATACCGCCGGGCCGTGACCCGGGACATGCCGAGGGCCTCCATCACCTCGCTGGCCGACACCGCCCCCGACTGCAGCTTCATGAAATCCTGCACGGAATCCAGGGTCGAGACGGACAGCCCCTTGGGCAGCGGCAGCTCGGAGGGCGCCCGCAGGCTCGCGAAGGCCTGGTCCACGTCGCTCTGGGACGCCCCGGAGCCGGCAGCACCGGGCGCGGGAGACGCCAGCTGGTCCCTGAAAAGCCGGTAGCTGGCGAGCTTGTCCGCGAAGGTCGCATAGGTGAAAGGCTTGATCAGGTACTGGACGACGCCGGTGGCGACGGCGCTGCGGACGATCGTCAGCTCGCGCACGGCAGTGATGGCGATGATGTCCGCGAAGAATCCAGCCGCCCGCATCCGGCGGGCGATGTCCAGCCCGTGCAGGTCCGGGAGATTCATATCCAGCAAGACCAGCTCAACGGGCTGGCCGGCGGCCGCCAGCTCGGTCATCAGCCGCAGGGCGGATTGCCCGTCGGGGGCGGTTGCGGCGAGAGTGAATCCGTCGAGCCTGCCGATATAGGCGGCGTGGGCCGCGGCGGCAATGGGCTCGTCTTCGACGACGAGTACGCGGATATCGCTCATTGCTGTCCCTCTGTGTTCACCGGCTGGCCGGTATTTTTCGGCTCGGCTGTAGTCGTTGGTTCGCCGGTGTTCGCCGGCCCGGGGCCGGTTCCGGTGCCGGCCTCCGCGGAGGCAGCTGGCGCCGTCGGCAGCGTGACGCGAAACAGCGCCCCGGCCGGGCTGGTGATTGTCATGGTACCGCCAAGTCGCTGCACTGCCTGACGGACCAGGGCCAGGCCGAGGCCCCGCCCGAACGGTCCCGGCGCCTTGGTGCTGAAGCCATGCCGGAAGACATCCTCCACCGCCTCCGGATCGATTCCGGGCCCGCTGTCCTCCACCGTGATCGCAAGCGCCCCGCCGACGGTCTCGACGGTCAGTTCGACAAGCTTCGGTGCCGGCGCTTCCGCGGCGGCGTCGATGGCGTTGTCCAGCAGGTTGCCGAGGATTGCCACGAGGTCCTGGACGGCGAGCCCGGAGACGGCGGTGGAGCCGCCGGCGTTGAGGGCCAGCTCGACTCCGCGTTCGTGCGCCTCGGCAGCCTTGCCCATGATGAGCGCGCCGAGGACGGGTTCCTCGATGGAGCTCACCAGGTCGTCCGTCAGCCGTTGGCTCAGCTCCAGGTCCTGGGTCGCGAAGTCCAGGGCTTCGGCGCCGCGCCCCAGTTCCATCAGGGACACGATCGTGTGGAGCCGGTTGGCGTGCTCGTGGGTCTGGGCGCGGAGGGCGTCGGAGAGTGTGCGCATGGTTTCCAGTTCGCTGCCCAGCGACTCGATTTCGGTGCGGTCCCGGATTGTGGCCACCGTACCGAAAACGGCGCCGCGCTGGCGTCCCGCGGGGGAGTTGGGCCCCACGGCCGGGCCTTGGTTCACTACCAGGATCCGGGAACCGGTCAGGTGGATTTCGTCATGGGCGGTCCGGCCCGATTCGAAGAGTTCCTTGAGACTGGCCGCCAGGGGCAGCTCCGCCAGCGACGGCGCGGCCTGGCTCACGCCGCCGGCAGAGCCGCCGCCGGCAGAGCCGCCGCCGGCAGAG
>JAODMV010000360.1 GCA_025464875.1 Arthrobacter sp.
GAGCGTGCTGAACAGGTCGATGTGGATGAGTCCCATGCCGTGCTCCGTCCCGGGCGCCCGTCGTCGCCCCGGCGACGGGATTACTTCGAGGCTGTCACACGACCCTCTGCAAAGCAACCGGCATCAGCGGCCCCCAGCTCACTGCGCATCCGGCGATATCTCAGCGCGAGCCATGACAACAGCCGGCCCAGATCACTGGGAGGCTGACCGGGCGGCCACGGAAAAGCCCGAAAACCCGGGGCGCCATTTGGAACGATTAAGCCCCGACCGTCACTAGTCTGGATCGGCATCGGTCGTGGCCCAGGAAGGACTGGGTACAAGCCTAGGTCGGTCGCTTCGGAACGGTGCCGGTGCAAAGGACCATCAGGCCCGTCCGCGGTCAAGAGCGTTCGGACCGCAGCTATCGCGCAAGTATAGGGGAGAGCGCTGGTCCTTAAAACCAAGTCGCCTGTCCGTCTACGCTAAGTTCAAAGCCTATGTTTCGTCGTGCCGCGAGTAGGAAGAGCCTGATGGCGTCCTTTCCAATAGTCGGAAGTCGATCATGTAGCGGCGTAGCATAACAACATCATCGGTGTAACTGAGGAGCCGTTCATTTACCTGCTTTTCCGTTAGGTGTTCGCCCGGCTCGATGGTTTCGCTGACAATCCAGGCCAGGAGCTCCCGTCGTTCCGCCATGTTGGCTGGATACCTCTCGATCCTGCCCAGACGCATGAAGCGAGCCAATCCGGTCTGCGCCTGTCGCCGAGGTTGCTGCGTGAGCAGGTCGCGGAAGATCGCCTCAGACGGCTCCAGTTCGTTGGCAGCATTCCGTTCGACGAGCCCAGACCCAAGCAGGACGGCGATGGCCCGGTTTCGCCGTTGGTCATTCAGGTCAGCAACCACGTCGAGGAGCTTGGCGCCGAGCACTATTTGCGCGTAGGCGGTCCGAGCGTCGTCGTTGGCGAGGGCTGCCACCACCCGCCGCCAGTGCGGTCCGCTCAACCGCGTCCCTCCGGTCACAACGTTTTCCTCACCCTGAGTCAGCCCCGCCTGTGCTGGTCACCGTGTGCTTGAAAAGCGTAGTCCTGATCGCGTGTGACGGACAGGGCCCGTGGGCGGGCCGGCTGCTGACGCGGGCCTTGAACTCTCTGAGGGCATCAGGCGGGCTGTCGGACGGTAGGCGGCTCACGGACCCAACGCGGCGCGGAACCCCTAGCCGTGTTGAGGTTTACGTCTGGTCGCAAACCTGGGGTGAGCTAGGCTCTGCCCGGTAAGCCCGGCCTCTGGCTTATCGGGTCGACGATTGGTGACACAATCTTCCAATTGAACGGGCCGCCATAATGCAGTTCTGCGGACGAGCGCCCGCACGCCCCGCGGTTGAGACGGCACCCTTCGGTGCAGGGCAGCACCTCCACGGTGCCGTCGAAGCCTTGCTGCGACTACGCCGGGCCGAGGGTCTCTACCCGCCCCAGCGGGGAGGCCGGCCCCGAGGCATTTGCAGGCTGGCTCATGAACGAGGAAGTCCTGGGTCGCTGAGTGGCAATCATCGATGGCCAGGTGGCCGGGCACATCTCGATCACCGCGCCCCATCCGTACCTGACCGATGCTCTTGCCGGCCGGGGCCAGGTGGGCTGTTCGTCATACCAAGGATCATGCCTAGGCCCGGAACCTGGCGGTCTTACTTCTGCCGGCTGAGCTCCTCGGCTATGCGTTCGGGAAGCTTCCTCAGCAGTACGTTGCTCCATGCGATCAGGGCGAATGTCAGGAGGGCGGTCGCCCCAAGATAGATGAACGTCCCTGGGAAGCCGAGGGATATGCCGAGGACCTGCCCGGTGAAGACCTTCACGGTGATAATGGCCATCAGCGTGAAGGCAGCAAGGTAGGCGACTCTGGTCCCGGGGGAGACGGTGTTCCCCTTCGGGAACCTTGTCGCGTACTCCTGGGGGCTGCCGAAGGCCTCTTCAGGGCGCTGGCCTGTCTCCTGCAGGTGGCTCTGGAGTTCCCGGAGCACATCGGCGACCTGGTCCTCGCTGAGCTTGCGCTGGCGCAGTCCCATGGCCAGGGTCTTGAAGTACTCCAAAGTCGTCATGCGGGGTTCCCCTTCATCGTCAGTACAGCCGCTACCCTCGCCGTGAAGTCCTGCCAGGATTCAGCGGTCTCGCGCAGCCAGGCTTCCCCTTCGGGGGTGATGCTGTAGAACTTGCGGCCGGGGCCTCCGTTGCCTTCGCGCCACTCGGAGCGGAGGCGCCCCTCGGTCTCGAGCCGGTTAAGCACCGGGTAGACGGTGCCGCCGACGATGCCCGGAAGGCCCCGCGCGCCCAGATCCTGGACAAGCTGGTAGCCGTAGGTCTCGTTCCGGGCCTGGACCAGCTGCAGGATGCACGGTGCCAGGACGGCGCGGGTCCAGTCGCTCGGCCACTTCGGATCATCGCTCATGAGTAGAAGATAACACCGACTAGACAGCGTGACAATCTAGTCCCGGTGCCGTTTTGAGGACGCCTCTTTGTTCTGGTTGCGCCAGAATCTTATCCCCAGCGGGAGGAGGATCCAGATCGCCAAAGACGTCAGCGCCGGGCCCGCCGGCGTCCCGTCGGGCAGCGAGTTGATCAGGCTGGCCGACTGCAGGAACGGGGCACTGCCGCCCGGAATGTAGAGGGCCCGGTAGATCGTTTCGTGGGTCACGCGCATCTCCTGATCGTGGGGAAACTCCTTAACCAGAGTGTTGCTGATTTGTTCCGGCGACAGACCCCGGCATCTGCCATCCGATAACCGCCGAGGTGCGGCCGGGTCGGTGGCCCGCCGCGGACTGGGCAACGATTCGGGGACGAATGTTGGGCAAGTCTGTTCGTTCGAGCGATAGCCGACCAATACTGTGGACATGGCGCTCTCTTCCCGATTCCCCGTTCTAGATCGCGGCCGCCGGTCTTCGGTGGTCATTGCGGTCGCTGCCATTCTGGCCGTTACTGCCGCATCGGGATGCGCTTCCTCCTCGGGGAACGGAGAACCGCCCTGTTTCCCGCCCGCCTTTTCAGTGAACCCGTCCAGCGCGAAAGCCGGCGAGAAGGTGACGATCGCGGCGCCGGACGCTGACTGTAATCCCCGCTACGGCGAGAACGCCCGTATCCAGGTGACTGTCACCGACGCGACCGGCATCGAGGTCGTCAACTCAACTGCCGCGATGAATGACGCGGGCGGGTTCACCTACACTTTCGAGGTCCCCGCTCAAACGGCAGCGGGGGAGGCGGCTGTGACGGCCATGCCGCACAACATCGACTGGTGCGATGACACGGGGAAGAACAACCGTGCGGATGGAGCAGTTGCGACTCTTCAACGGGCATCGTGTGTCCTACCAATGATGCCGCTCAACGTCACCCGCTAAAGGGGTGGAAGCCATGGTTTGGGCGGGTTGGCGAGGAAGGAACCCAGCCGGTTACCGTTGTCCTCGGTCATCCAGAACGAGACCTGTTGCTGGCCGTCGGCAGTTTCAATATCCAGCGTCACGGCGATTCCTGGCTCGTTGCCAATAGTCCGGCCAACGCCGACCCCATCAGTCGGTGTTGCTCCGGAAGCTCTTGTCCCATCAGGATGCTGATTTCTGCGGGCTCTGGCGTGCGGCTTTCAGTTGGGAATCCGGTGCCACCGTTGACCATCCAACTGGCGCCGTTCTCCAATGCCGTCTGGTGCCCGGCGCAGACAGGTCGTATCGACGGGGCAGGCCGCTCCGTCGCCGCTTGAAGCGAAGGACCGCCCGAGTTCCCCTGACTGCCCTGGCCTCCGGCCAGCCCTGCCGCACACTGGAAGGCGTCACGATGCGGCCCTGCCTGCGGGTCCGTGAGGGGTGCAGGCCCCTTCCGCCGGCACGGCCCTGCCTGCGTACAATAGACAGGAAAGGTGACCTAAGTCACAGCATCCGGGAAGGCGGGGGAGACGCAGGAGCAGGCGCTAATTCCCGTCTCCGCGTACCCAGCCGAGTCGAAGGAGAACACCGTGGCATCGACGCCAACGGAGACCGCCATTGCGCCCCGCCGGAAGCGGGACACCACCCACCTGCTGTACATCTCTGTCGTTGTCGCCGTCGTCGCCGGCGCTCTGGTGGGGCTGCTCGCTCCGGACTTCGCCAAGGGACTCAAACCGCTCGGCGACGGCTTCGTGGCGTTGATCAAGATGATGATCTCACCGGTGATCTTCTGCACCATTGTCCTGGGCATCGGTTCCATCGCCAAGGCCGCCACCGTCGGACGCGTGGGCGGACTGGCGCTGGGATACTTCATCGTCATGTCGACCTTCGCCCTCGCCATTGGCCTAGTGGTCGGCAACATCATCCACCCCGGCGAAGGGCTGAACCTCCAGGACGCCACCTACACGGCGCCGGCCGAAGCGGCCACCACCCAGGAGTTCCTGCTGGGCATCATCCCGGCCACGCTCTTCTCCTCGCTCACCTCGGGGAACATCCTGCAGACGCTGCTGGTGGCCCTCATCGTCGGTTTCGCGCTGCAGAGGATGGGCAAGGCCGGGTTGCCGATCCTGCGCGGCATCGGCCATCTGCAGACCCTCGTGTTCCGCATCCTGATCATGATCATGTGGCTGGCCCCGATCGGTGCCTTCGGTGCCATCGCCGCCGTCGTCGGCGCCACCGGCTTCAAGGCCATCGCGAGCATGTTCACGCTGATGGCCGCCTTCTACCTCACCTGCATCATTTTCATCGTCGTCATCCTCGGTGGCTTGCTGAAAATTGTTACTGGCGTGAACATCTTCAAGCTGATGAAGTATCTTGCGCGGGAGTACCTGATCATCTTCTCCACATCGTCCTCGGAGGCCGCACTGCCGCGCCTGATCGCCAAGATGGAACACCTGGGCGTGTCCAAACCGGTCGTCGGCGTGACCGTACCCACCGGCTATTCCTTCAACCTCGACGGCACCGCGATCTACCTGACGATGGCCTCGCTGTTCGTGGCGAGTGCGATGGGCAAGCCACTGAACCTCGGCGAGCAGATCTCGCTACTGATTTTCATGATCATCGCTTCCAAGGGCGCCGCCGGCGTCAGCGGGGCGGGGCTCGCGACGCTGGCTGGAGGGCTCCAGTCCCACCGGCCGGACCTGGTGGGAGGCGTGGCCTTCATCGTCGGTATCGACCGCTTCATGTCGGAGGCCCGCGCCCTGACCAACTTCACCGGCAACGCCGTGGCCACCATCTTGATTGGAACCTGGGTCAAGGAAATCGACCGGGAACAGGTGGACCGGGTGCTCGACGGCCAGACTCCGTTCGATGAAGCCACGATGAGCGCCCACTCCTTGCCGGACCCCGCCGAGGACGTCCGCCCGGACGCGCCGGCCCCGGTCTGAGCAGGCCCCGGCCGCCAGTCCGCCTCCGTGCAAATGAACGGCTGCAAGCGTCTGGACCATTGACACGGGCAGAATGGGGCTGTCAGGCTTGCTGTTCGAAGATAACCGCCACGGAAGGATCGGTGTGGCGTGAACTCCGCATCGCAACCCAGTGACATCCGTCCGCTTTCCGAGTCGGATGCCGAAGTCTATGTCGCCTCCGTTTGCTTTAAGACCGGGCCGCCGGGTGCCGTCGGGGTGGAGGTCGAGCGATTGGTCCACGACAAATCGAATCCCCGGTTCCCGGTTCCCGTCGCGCGGGTCAGCAACGCCATGGCGGCATTGGAGCGATCGCTGCCGGGCGGGGGAGTGATCACCTTTGAACCGGGCGGTCAGTTAGAGGTAAGCTCGGCCTGCGCCGATGGTCTCCCTGCTCTCGTCGCCGCGACCCGCGCAGACCTTGCAACCGTTGAGGCTCTACTGGCGGACGCCGGCCTCTGCTTCGGCGAGGTGGCTCTGGACCCGGATCGGCCACCTGTACGGACGTTGGACCATCCACGGTATGCCGCCATGGAGCAACATTTCGACGCTCGTGGCCCGGCCGGACGAACAATGATGTGTTCCACGGCTTCTCTGCAGATTTCGCTGGACGCCGGAGCCGATGATTCCGGGTCTGCCGGCGCCGCACAGCGCTGGGCGCGGCTGCACAATCTTCTCCCCGTCCTTGTTGCCATGTTTGCCAATTCCCCCTTCCTCCACGGCATTCCCAGCGGATGGCAGAGCAACCGGCAGCGCATCTGGCTGGCCACCGATCCGACCCGGACCGGCATGGTTCCGCTGTCCCCGGACCCCCGTCTGGCCTGGGCGCGCTACGCGCTCGACGCACTGGTGCTCTGCATCCCCTCGGAGGAAGCTCGCTGGAAGGCTCCGCGCGGGCTGACGATGCGGAACTGGCTGCGCGGGGGAGGCCCGCGGCCCGCCACGCTCGACGACCTGAAATACCACCTGACAACCCTTTTCCCGCCTGTTCGGCCTCGGGGATTCATGGAGATCAGGGTGATCGACGCCCAGGCAGGCAGTGACTGGGAGCCGGTCACAGCCATGGTGTCCGCGCTCATCGACGATGAACGCGCAGCCGACGTCACCGCAGACGCTTGCTCCCGGTTTGCTGGGCTGCCCGATCCGATGAGTACCGCCGCTCGTGGTGGGCTGGCGGATCCCTTGCTCGCGGCGGCGGCCCTTGGCTGTGCGGAGGCGGCTCTGACGGCATTGCCCCGTTTGGGGGCTGACGCCGTCACATGCACCCGTGCGGGAAATTTCATTGACCGCTATACGGCGAGGGGTCGGTGTCCCGGGGAGGAGCGACTGGAGCGGTGGCAACGAACGGGCACCTATTTTGGTCCGCCAGCGTACGAGGAGAATCACGGAAATGCCAGATAACTTTCCCGGAGCCGCCACCGACCCGGAAACTCTCAGGTCTCTGATCGCCGATGGGCTGGAACGGGCCCGGAGCCGGACGCATACGCTGACAGCGTGCGATGAGGAGGATCTGGTGAAGCAGCACTCGGCGCTGATGTCACCGCTGGTCTGGGACTTGGCGCATGTGGGCAACCAGGAGGAACTCTGGCTAGTGCGCGACGTCGGTCAGATGGAGCCGGTGCGGTGCGACATTGACCATTTGTACGACGCCTTCCAGCATCCGCGCAGCCGCCGCCCCTCGCTGCCGCTGCTCTCGCCGGAAGAGTCCCGAAAGTACCTCGCGCAGGTCCGTACCAAAGCGCTCGACATCTTGGCCAGGACCCCATTGGAAGGGGCGCCGCTGGTGGATCGAGGCTTCGCCTTCGGAATGATCATCCAGCACGAGCAGCAGCACGACGAGACGATGCTGGCCACGCACCAGCTCCGCGCCGGCGCCCCGGTCCTGCGGGCCGGCACGCTGGCGGCAGACGTCCTGCCCACAGACGCGCCCTCTCTGCCGACAGAGGTGATGATCCCCGCAGGGAGGTTCATGATGGGGAGCTCGGTGGAGCCGTGGGCACTGGACAATGAACGACCTGCCCACGCGGTAGACGTGCCTGGCTACTGGATCGACGCAGTTCCGGTCACCAGCGGCGCGTACCGATGTTTCATCGATGACGGCGGCTACCAGAACTCCCGCTGGTGGACAGCCCAGGGATGGAACCACCTCAGGGAAGCCGGGTTGGTGGCGCCCAAGTACTGGGAACGCGACGGTGATCGCTGGATCAGGACCAGGTTCGGCGTCGTTGAACCCGTCCCTGACGATGAGCCTGTGCAGCACGTGTGCTGGTTTGAAGCGGACGCCTACGCCCGCTGGGCCGGGCGCCGGCTTCCGACCGAGGCAGAGTGGGAGAAGGCTGCGCGCTATGATCCCCGGTCCGGGTGTTCGCGGCGCTACCCGTGGGGAGATGAAGATCCTGCACCCCACCACGCCAACCTTGGCGGATCAGCCTTACGGCCCGCCCCGGCCGGCTCCTATCCACGCGGAGCCTCGCCGCTGGGAGTACGCCAGCTCATCGGTGACGTCTGGGAATGGGTCTCCAGCGACTTCCGTCCCTACCCCGGATTCAACGCGTTCCCGTATCAGGAATACAGTGAAGTATTTTTCGGGCCGGACTACAAGGTGCTGCGCGGAGGCTCCTGGGCGGCGGATCCAGCCGCGTGCCGGGGGACGTTCCGGAACTGGGACTACCCGGTCCGACGACAAATCTTTGCCGGGTTCCGCACTGCCCGCGATGCCGCACCGGCCGAGGTGCGTTAGCCCATGTGTCGTCACCTCGCGTATATCGGGTCCCCGATGCCGCTGGCTGAGCTGCTCCTCACCCCCGACCACGGGCTATTGACCCAGTCCTGGGCGCCCAGGCATCAACGGAACGGGAAAGTAAACGCTGATGGTTTCGGCGTCGGATGGTATGCCCCGGGCGATGCGCTGCCCGCCCGCTACCGCCGTGCCATACCGATCTGGGCGGACAGGTCCTTCGCCGACGTCGCCAGGGTCACTTCCAGCCGGGCCGTCCTTGCGGCCGTCCGGTCAGCGTCATCAGGGATGACGCATGAGGAGTCGGCAGCCGCTCCCTTCACGCAGGGTTCTTGGCTGTTCAGCCACAACGGCCGCGTCGAGGGCTGGCCGGATGCATTGGCGGGTCTGGCCGCTTCGCTTCCGGCCGCCCGCCTGCTGGCACTCGAAGCCCAGGTCGACTCGGCCCTGCTTTGGGCACTCGTCCTGGAACGACTCGCGGCCGGGGATTCCGCCGGCGACGCGCTGACGCACGTGGTGCGCACTGTCTCTGCCGTCGCGAGTGGCAGACTGAACTTCCTGCTCACCGACGGCACGAGCATCGCGGCCACCGCCGCCGGGGAGCGTCTTTTCTGGCGAAACGGGACCGGGAGCGTCGTCATCGCCAGTGAGCCCTTCGACGACGATCCCGGCTGGCACGAGGTGCCGGACAACTGTCTGCTGACCGCCACCGCCAGCCACGTCGACATCCGTCCGATTCGCAACCGCACGAAGGAACAGGTGGCCCCATGAGCCTCTCCGCCGATCGCCCCGACATCATTCATCACCTGCCTCCGGACCACCTGGGGCGCAGCCTGCGCGCCGATGTGCGCGCCGGGCTCACCGCATCGCCGAAAACGCTGCCACCGAAGTGGTTCTACGACAAGCTGGGCAGCGAACTGTTTGAGCGCATCACAGACCTGCCGGAGTACTACCCGACACGTGCCGAACGTGAAGTGCTGGCGCTCTTCGCGGCAGAGATGGCGGCCGCAAGCCCTGCGGACACGCTGATCGAGCTTGGGTCCGGATCTTCCCGGAAGACCCCGCTGCTGCTGGACGCCCTGGGGCAGGCCGGACCCCTTCGCCGCTACGTTGCCGTGGATGTCAGCGACAGCGCCCTGCTGGATGCCCGAAGCGAATTGGCTCCCGCCTTTCCCGACCTTGAGCTTCAGGCCGTGGCAGCGGACTTCGAGACCCAGCTGCACCTGCTGCCGCGGACGGGACGACGTATGGTGGCATTCCTGGGCGGAACCATCGGTAATTTTGAGCCGGCGGCCCGGGCCCGCTTCCTTTCCGACGTCCGAGAGCTGCTTGGTGAAGACGGTGGTTCCTTGCTTCTTGGCACGGACCTGGTGAAGTCGCCGCACGTCCTCGTTCCGGCCTACGCCGACGCGGAGGGCGTCACCGCCGACTTCAATCGAAACGTTCTGCGGGTCCTCAATGCCGAGTTAGGTGCTGATTTCGACGTGATGGCTTTTGAGCACGTGGCAGTGTGGATGCCCCAGGAGGAGTGGATCGAAATGCGGCTGCGCGCCAGCAGACCAATGCTCGTGCGCCTGCCGGGGGTGGAAATGGACATCCGTTTCCACGAGGGGGAGGAACTGCGAACGGAGATTTCGGCAAAATTCCGACTAGAGGGCGTCGTCGAAGAGATGGAGGAAGCCGGATTCTCCGCCGTCGGGCAGTGGACCGATCGGCAGAACCGGTACGCCATGACGCTGGCCGAAGCCAGCTAGGCCGTCCCGCTGACGGGCCTCTTCAGACATCCCACTACGTTTGACGAATGAAGCCGACCAGTCGCTGAATTTCGGTCTCAGTGTTGTAGTAGTGCACCGAAGCCCGCACCACCACTTCCGGCCCTCGTTGTACCCCCGTGAGGACCGGGCCGCTCGGGGTGAAGGGCGCGGGTGCCACGGAGACGTTGATCCTGCGCTGCGCCAGCCGGGTCCTGATGGTCCCAGCATCGATTCCCTTCACCGAAAACGTGACGATGCCGCACCGGGTGATCCCTCGATCGTGGACAGTGACCGAGGGAACCGCCGCGAGTTCCGACCGCAGCTGCTCCGCGAGCCCGGCCACACGTTCCTGCACGGCATCCAGACCCAGCTCCAGCGCGTAATCGGCTGCCCGTCCCAGGCCCAGCCGTCCCGCGGCGCTGGTCTCCCAGCTCTCGAATCGCCGGGCATCACCGCGAACTTCAAAGCCCCCGACGCCGGCAGGAACAGCAGAATGCCCGTCGAGCAGCACCGGCTCAAGCCGCTCCAGAACTGAGGCGCGCACATAGAGGAACGCGGTGCCGCGAGGTCCCCGCAGAAACTTCCGGCCCGTTCCCGCCAGCACGTCACATCCCAACGACTGCACGTCCAACGGCATCTGACCCACCGACTGGCACGCGTCGAGCACAAACATCACCCCGGCAGCGCGGCAGCGTCTGCCCACCTCCTCCGCCGGATTTACCAGGCCGTTGGCCATCGGCACGTGTGTCAGGGCTACCAGGGCCACGTTTCCGCGCTCAAGCTCCCGCTGCAGATGCTCCACGTCCACCAGCCCGTGGGGATCGTCGTCGAGCACGACAATCTGCAGGTCGTTCCGATGCGCAAGGTGACGCAGGGCGACAACGTTGCCGGCATATTCGGTGCGGCCGATCAGCACGCGAGTCCGGGGGACAAAGGGGAAGCTGTACACCGCCATCGCCCAGGCGCGGCTGCCGTTTTCGGCCAGGGCTATCTCGTTCGGCCCTGCGCCGATCAGCCGTGCCACCGAGGAGTACACGCCCTCCAGCCGGTCAGCTGCCTCTTCCGCCGCTTCATAACCACCGATCTCCTCCTCACGGCGTAGATGACCCACCACGGCATCCATCACCGCGCTGGGAACCAGCGAACTTCCCGCATTGTTCAGATGGATCACGCCCAGGACACCCCGGGTCTGCCTGCGCACTTCTTCGACATCAACTGACATACATCACATCCTGCCGCAACGCGGTCAGGAAGTGATCCCAGCGCCCCCCCGCAATGACGCCCGGCACAGGAGAGCGCGTAAGGCGGCCGGGCTGGCCGCCTCAGCGTAGGTGATGATGCCGGCAAGATCCTCGGTGCAGCACTGCCGGGGAAACAGAAAGCCCGGCCAATGACGCGGGCCAGGACCGTCAGGCCTGTAGTCTCTGATGATAGTTCCGTACGTGGCCGACGGCGCCGCGCGCCAAGCGGTCGGAGTGCTCCTCGGTGCATTCCGTTCGGTGTCAGG
>JAODMV010000362.1 GCA_025464875.1 Arthrobacter sp.
CCAACCTTTCGGGGGGCCGCCGCCGTCGTCGTTAACGCGGTTCTAGCCGGTTCAGCGCTTCTCGGCTTCGATGGCCGCCTTGGCGGAGGGATCGGAGTCGTTAAGGAACTTCTCGATCCGCTCCGGCTCCTCGGCCTCGCCGATCGCCGCCGAGGCGCGGCCCAGCGAGTACAGCGCGCGCAGGAAACCGCGGTTGGGCTCGTGCTCCCACGGGATGGGCCCGACGCCGCGCCAGCCGTTGCGGCGCAGCGAGTCCAGGCCGCGGTGGTAGCCGACGCGGGAATAGGCGTACGAATCGATGGTCCGGCCCTCTTGCCAGGCCTCCTCGGCCAGCACCGCCCACAGCAACGAGGAGGTGGGGTGCTTCTCCACCAGGTCCAGGGCCTCCTGGCCCGCCTCCAGCTGGGCGTTGACCTCGGTCTCGGCAGGCAGGAGGGTGGGCTCCGGACCCATCAGGTTCCTGCGGAACTCGTCGGACATCGTCAGAACGTCCGGCCGGCGGAGCCGAGCTGCTTGGCTGCCTCCACGACGCGGGCGGCGAGCCCGGCTTCAGCGGAGGCGCCCCAGACGCGGGGATCGTACATCTTCTTGTTGCCCACTTCGCCGTCGACCTTCAGCACGCCGTCGTAGTTGCGGAACATGTGGTCCGCGACCGGGCGGGTGAAGGCGTACTGGGTGTCGGTGTCGATGTTCATCTTGATCACGCCGTAGGAGACCGCGTCGGCGATCTCCTGCTCGGAGGAGCCGGAGCCGCCGTGGAACACCAGGTCGAACGGGTTTTCCTTGCCGACCTTGGCGCCGACCTGCTCCTGGATTTCCTTGAGGATCTCCGGGCGCAGCTTCACGCCGCCGGGCTTGTACACGCCGTGCACGTTGCCGAAGGTCAGGGCGGTGATGTAGCGGCCGTGCTCGCCGGTGCCGAGTGCCTCAATGGTGGCCATGGCGTCCTCGACGGTGGTGTACAGCTTGTCGTTGATGGCGTTCTCGACGCCGTCTTCTTCGCCGCCGACGGTGCCGATCTCAACCTCGAGGATGATCTTGGCCGCTGCTGCGCGTTCCAGCAGTTCGCGGGCGATGCGCAGGTTTTCCTCGAGGGGTTCGGCGGAGCCGTCCCACATGTGCGAGTTGAAGATCGGGTCGCGGCCGGCCTTGACGGCTTGCTCGGAGGCGGCCAGCAGCGGCAGGACGAAGCTGTCCAGCTTGTCCTTGGGGCAGTGGTCCGTGTGCAGCGCGATGTTGACGTTGTAGTTCTTGGCCACCTCGCGGGCGAATGCGGCGAAGCCCAGGGAGCCGGCCACCATGTCCTTGACGGAGGCGCCGGACCAGTAGGCGGCGCCACCGGTCGAAACCTGGATGATGCCGTCGGACCCGGCCTCGGCGAAGCCGCGGAGCGCCGCGTTCAGCGTCTGGGAGGACGTGACGTTGACTGCCGGGTATGCGAAGCCGCCCGCCTTTGCGCGGTCGAGCATCTCGGAGTAGATCTCTGGGGTTGCAATGGGCATTCTGACTCCTCATGTGAATTTCGTCTGCGGGTTGTGTGGACCCTGGAGTGAACCTCGTCGGCTAGGAACCATCCTAGCCACTCACGCTGGTTCTACTCACTGCACCCGGCGGAAGCGGGTGAAAGATCTAGCCCGGGAGCTGGCCGAACACGTGCCGGCGGATCCAGGCGTGCATCGCGATGGCCGCGGCGGAGGCGGCGTTGATGGACCGCGTGGAACCGAACTGCTCAATCGACAAGGTGGCGAGCGCGGCCTCGTGGACCTCGGGTGTCAGCCCTGGCCCCTCCTGCCCGAACACCAGCACGCAGTCCTTGGGCAGTTCGTACGTCTCCAGCGGGACGGAATCCGGGAAGATGTCGATGCCGATGATCGCCAGCCCCTCCCCCTGCGCCCACGCCACGAAATCGTCGACGGTGGGGTGGTGACGGACGTGCTGGTACCGGTCGGTGACCATGGCCCCGCGGCGATTCCACCGGCGGCGCCCGATAATGTGCACCTCCTTGGCGAGGAACGCGTTGGCGGTGCGGACCACGGTGCCGATGTTAAGGTCGTGCTGCCAGTTTTCGATGGCGATGTGGAAGTTGTGGCGCCGCGAATCCAGTTCCGCCACGATCGCCTCGTGCTTCCAGTACCGGTACTTGTCCACCACATTCCGGCGGTCCCCGTCCGCCAGGAGGTCAGGGTCCCAGTGGTCACCTTCCGGCAGTTCGCCTTCCCAGGGTCCGACGCCGACCTCCGCCTTGGGCTCTGCTTCGCCGCCAGTGTCCAACGCCGGGGCGGGAAGGGAATCGCGGGGGCTCTCTGGTTCAATCACCACTCAACACTAGACTGGGTCGCAGGAAGCGGCACGTTACCGGCGGAGGACACCATGGCAGAGTCAGACGAAGTACGTTCAACGGGGTCGGTTTACCGCAGCGGCCAGGAGATCGAGTGCTGGTTGACGGACATGGACGGTGTCCTGGTCCACGAGAACCAGCCCATCCCGGGCGCCGCGGAGCTCATCCAGCGCTGGGTGGACACCTCCAGGCGGTTCCTGGTCCTGACGAACAATTCCATCTTCACCCCGCGGGACCTTGCTGCCCGGCTGAGCTCCTCGGGACTGGAAATCCCCGAGGAGAACATCTGGACCTCGGCGCTGGCCACGGCCCAGTTCCTCAAGGACCAGGTGCACGGCTCCGATTCCGGCAACCGCGCCTACACCATCGGCGAAGCAGGGCTCACGACGGCTCTGCACGAGGCGGGCTTCATCCTCACCGACCAGAGCCCCGACTTTGTGGTGCTGGGCGAAACCCGGACCTACTCTTTTGAGGCCATCACCACGGCCATTCGGCTGATCCTCGCCGGGGCGCGGTTTATCGCTACCAACCCGGATGCCACCGGCCCCTCGAAGGACGGCCCGCTGCCGGCCACCGGAGCGATCGCGGCGCTCATCTCCAAGGCAACCGGCCGGGAGCCCTACATCGTGGGCAAGCCGAACCCGATGATGTTCCGCTCGGCGATGAACCAGATTGATGCCCACTCCGAGACCACGGCGATGATCGGCGACCGCATGGACACCGACATCATCGCCGGGATGGAAGCCGGGCTGCACACCGTGCTGGTGCTCAGCGGCATCACGCAGAAGGAAGACATCGCCACGTACCCGTTCCGGCCCAATCAGATCCTTAATTCCGTGGCGGACCTCATGGACCAGATCTAGCGGCTCCGGCTCAGAACGCGATTTTCTTGCCGCCGCCGCCCGGCAGCGGAAAGAATTCGTCCTGGAGTTTTTCGATGATCGGCCGGTAGACGGACGGATTCCAGCCCGGGCTGGCGTGCTCCGGCCGGGCACCATCGGTGCGCAGCTCAGCGGAGACCATGTAGCCCCTAAAGGTCAGCCCCCACAGTTTCCGGGCGGTCTCGTAGTCGACGGTCCGGTCCCTGGGGTTGCCGATGAACGCCATCCGTGTTGCGCCGAGCTTCCCCGCGAACCGGCCAGCGTCGAAGCGGTAAATGTAGGCCGATTCCGACTGGATCAGCACGCTGGAGGGCGCGATGGGAGAGAGCTGTTCCAGGCTCTGGTTCAGGATCTGGCGCCAGCTCCGCTCATCCTTGTGGAGCACCCGTTCGCCGAGCTCATAGCCACCCCGCAGCATGGACGGGAAGCGGAACCCGCTCTCGTAGAGGAATACCACCCCTTCGAACCAGCTTTCATCCAGCACGTCGTACTTGCTGAAGGGGCTGGAGTCGAGCAGGATGAACGCCGCTTCGACGCCGTGCAGCTCACGCAGACGGGCGGCCACCTGGGTTGCCACCATGCCTCCGAAGCTGTGGCCGTAGAAGTAGAGCGTGGTGAGTTTGCGGGCGCGCACGTGCTCGATTACGGCGATCACGATCTGGTCGATGTCCAGCCCTAGATTGGAGTATCCGACGGCGGCGAGCTGGCCGCGCTGGTTGAGCGCCCCGCGCAGCGCATTCAGGATCCACTGCGCTTCTTCCCAGCTCGTCTTGTAGCCCGGAAACAACAACCAGCTGGCGTCCGGGAAGTAGCGTTCGGCGAAATCGTCCTGCACCGTGAGGATCTTGTTCACGAGGCGCTCGGCCTGGACCCTCCGGGTGAGCAACATGTCCGCCCCCAGCGCGGACGCCGAGCCGGCGCCGATCAGGAAACTCCGCCGCGAAAACCTCTTGAGCTCGGCGGCATGCCGAAGCACTCGGGCCTCGGCGGAACCGGGCCCGCGCAGATCGTCTCGTTCCGGCTCACGCGGCACACCTCTACGGTAGCCATTGGAGCACACGGATCAATACGCGTTCCTGGCCCGGCGCCCGCCGCGCGGCCCGGCCGTTCAGGGGCGGGCGCTATGCAGGGTCCGGCTCCTGGCCGACCTCGCGCCGGCTGATTTCGAGGCCGATCTCGTTGTAGCTCGCGAGGAGCTCCGTGCAGGCCATGGCTGCGGGGTCATCGAGCATGCCGAACACGGAGTCGCTCGCGGCCAGCAGTTCGTCGTCGGAATAGCGGGTCAGCGGCCGCGCGCCCGAAGGGTCCACGGAGGCCAGCGAGTCACCGGACAGATCGATGGTCTGCAGCACGGCCGCGGCGTCGTCGCCCCGGGGGCTCAGCTCCAGTGAAATGCCCGTTCCCGGCGCCGCCTTGCCGGCAAGCTCCCCCCGGACGGACCCGCGGTCGATGGCGTTGAGGTCGTTGCGGAGACCGGCCAGAGCCGCTGACTCCACGAACGCGGCAAGGCCCAGGTCGACGCGGATATGGGACGTGATGCCCAGGTGGCGGACCCGCTGGATCACTTGTATCAGGGAGGGCCGGGAGTCTTGGGTGAGGCTCCCCCGGACGTCGATCCGGACGAGATCGGAGGCGATGTCGTGCTCGACGTGGGCGGAAAGGGTCTGGTCCATAGCTACTCCAATGCAGGTGTCTATGGCCGGTGGCTCAACCTCGTTCAGCCTAACGTCGGCCCCGCAGGGGCACAACTCAGAAGGGCACAACGCAGTTGGGCAGACCGGAAGTGGGCACACCGGAAGTGGGCACACCCCCGGCTACGCCGGTGCCGGACCGCTTCGGCTCAGACAGTCTCTTTGTGGCCCGGCTCTTCGAAGTGCGTCCGGGTCTCGGCACCGCCGCCAACAGATTGCACCAGGGCAGCGGCGATATCCCGCAGTTTCACGTTGCCGTTGCTGGACGCATCGCTGAGGATCCGGACCGCCGCCTCCTGGCTGCAGCGGTTCTGCGCCATGACTATCCCGATCGCAAGGTCGATGACGGTGCGGGATTCGAGCGTGGCCCGAAGGTTCGTGGCGCTGTCCGTGTGCAGGGAGAACCGGACGGCCAGCCGCAGCGCCTGGGAGATCTCCCGGGTGTAGCCCCGGATGCGGGAGGCGCAGTCGCCGTCGAACTTGTGCGGCACATCCGAGTAGAGGTTCAGGGCGGCCTTGGCCTCGCCCTGGAGGTGGAACGGTACGGACAATACCGAGCGCAGCCCGTGCGAGGCCACGGCCTGGGCGTAGTCGGCGCCCCAGCGCTCCTCCTCGAAGAGGTCCGGCACGTAGATTTCCCGTTCCTCCTGGGCCGCGGTCAGGCAGGGGCCTTGGGAGAGGGAATACTGGATCTCATCCACTTCCCGGGCCGAGTCGCTGCTCCAGCCGATGGTGGCGGCTTTGCGGTCCCTGAGCAGGGTGATCCCGCACAGCGCGTCGTCGCCCGAGCCCGCCACCTGGTGCGCGGAAAACCGGGCTAGTTCGTGGAGGAACTCTTCGAAATCCGCGCTGTCCAGGATGAGGTTCTGGATTTGCTCGACAGTGCCCAGCGGCATTTCGGTGCTCAGGGGCTGTTCGGACGGGGGCATGGCGCGTGGTCTCCAAGGGCAGGTGCTGACGGCGGGTAGGGAAAATAATAGGTCACTACACTACCCGTCCGCACGCGGAGGCCGCCTAGCCGAGGCCGAGCTCGTCCTTGCCGAAGGCGAAGAGGTAGGGAACTCCGGTCTCCGCTTCGATCTTTTCCTTCGCGCCTGTATCGCGGTCCACGATCACGGCGACGGCGACGACCTTACCCCCGGCCTTGCGGACGCCCTCCACGGCGGTCAGCGCGGAGCCTCCCGTGGTGGAGGTGTCCTCGAGGACCAGGACCTTGCGCCCCTCGACGGAAGGGCCCTCCACCTGGCGGCCCATGCCGTAGGACTTCTGTGCCTTGCGGACCACAAAGGCGTCCACGGGGCGGCCGGCGTCGCCGGCGGCGTGCATGACGGCGGTGCCGACCGGGTCGGCGCCCATGGTGAGCCCGCCGGCGCACTCAAAGTCGATCCCGGCGTCGTCCATCATCGAGAGCATGACCTGCCCCACCAGCTTGGACGCCTCATGGTGCAAGGTGATGCGGCGCAGGTCGATGTAGTAGTCCGCCTCCGCGCCGCTGGAGAGGATGACCTTGCCGCGGACGACGGCGAGTTCCTTGATCAGTTCCAGCAGCCGGGCACGGGCAGCGGCGGCAGAAGGAGAGTTCGAGGCAGAGTCAAGGGTGGCAGTCATGGGACCCAGTTTAGTGGCTAGTCCGCGCCGGATCCCCCAGCTGGCGGTCCATGCTAGCTCGCCAGCCGCGGCTGGGCGCGCCGGGCGAAGGCCGGGGCATGTTCGGGCCGGGGGCCGAACGCGATGAGCCGCGGAATCACTCGCCGGGCCAACGGAACATGCCGGGCCAGGAACAGCAGGACCCGCGGCACGCCGGAGCGCTTTCCGGTGAGGATGGGGGCAAACAGGACCCGCTGCATGATCCGTTGGGCGGTCTGAACGACGACGGTGGGCATCCGCCGCCGGCGCTGGACTTTCGCGAGGTCCCTGCGGGGAACCCGGCCCCGCAAGAGCACGGGCGCGAGGCACTCCGCGGCGGCAACCGCATCCTGGATGGCGAGGTTGATCCCGACGCCGCCGGCCGGGGACATCGCGTGCGCGGCGTCCCCGATGCACAGCAGGCCGTTGAGATGCCATTGACGGAGCCGGTCCAGCCGCACGTCCAGCCAGTGCAGATCATCCAGTGACCGGATGGCGTCGACGCGGTCGGCGAGGTCGGGACGGAGCGCGGCTACCCGCTTCCGGAACCTTTCGACCCCCTCGCTCCGGATCCGCGCGTCCGCACCCTTCGGCGCGAGGTAGCCCATCTGGAAATAGTCGTCGCGGAACAAGGCCAGCAGCGCTTCGCCGCGGCCGAACGCCGGCACGATCCCGGCCACTTCCCCCTTCT
>JAODMV010000368.1 GCA_025464875.1 Arthrobacter sp.
ACGGTCCTCGCCCCGGTGACCGGTTCCGTGATCGCCTTGGCTGATGTGCCGGACAAGGTCTTTGCCTCCGGCGCGATGGGTTCCGGCATCGGCATCGTTCCTGAGGAAGACGCCGTCTACTCCCCCGTCTCGGGCACCGTCCAGGCCGTCATGAAAACCGGGCACGCCTACGGCATCAAGACCGACGAAGGTGTGGAAGTCCTGGTGCACATCGGCATCGATACCGTCCAGATGAAAGGCGACGGCTTCGAAGCTGCCGTGACGCGCGGCCAGCGTGTCGAAGCCGGCGGGCTTCTGGCCACTATTGACCGGGCCAAGATCCTGGCGGCCGGCTACGACTCCACGACGCTCATGGTGGTGACCAACACCCGCGACCTGACCGCCGTCGTGCCTTTGACCGGGACGCACCTGACGCGCGGCGCCGCGGCGCTCGACGTCGAACTCTAGAACCTGACCCGCAACGAAAGGACAGCGCAGCATGACTCAAGCAGCTACCACACCCGCGACCGTACCGTTTCCCCAAGGCTTCCTCTGGGGTGGTGCCACCGCGGCCAACCAGGTCGAAGGCGCCTACGCCGAGGGCGGCAAAGGCCTGTCCATCCAGGATGTGATGCCCCGGGGCATCACCGAGCAGCCCACCGAGGGCCCCACTCCGGACAACCTCAAGCAAACGGCCATCGACTTCTACAACCGCTACGCCGAGGACATCGCGCTCTTCGCCGAGATGGGCTTCAAGGTCTACCGGTTCTCCATCGCGTGGAGCCGGATCTTCCCCAACGGCGACGACGAACAGCCCAACGAGGAAGGCCTGGCCTTCTACAGCCGCGTCCTTGACGAACTCGAGAAGCACGGCATCCAGCCGATGGTCACCATCAGCCACTACGAGACGCCGCTGAACCTGGCGCGCGGCTACGGCGGCTGGACCAACCGGCACCTGATCGGATTCTACGAGCGCTACTGCCGCGTGCTGTTTGAACGCTTCGGCGGCCGCGTGAAGTATTGGCTGACTTTCAACGAAATCAATTCCGTCCTGCACGAGCCGTTCATGTCCGGCGGCATCCCCACCCCGCGCGCTGAACTGACCGACTCGGACCTGTACCAGGCCATCCACCATGAGCTGGTCGCTTCCGCACGGGCAACCCGGCTGGCCCGGGAGATCATGCCGGCCGCAAAGGTCGGCTGCATGATCCTGGCCCTGCCGGTCTACCCGCTCACGCCGTCCCCGGACGACGTTGTAAGGACCATGGACACGGCCCACGCCAGCTACGCCTTCGGCGACATCCACTGCCGCGGCGCCTACCCGGGTTACCTGCTGCGCTACTTCCGCGACAACGGCATCAACCTGGAGATCACGGACCAGGACCGGGAAGACCTGAAGAACACCGTGGACTTCGTCTCCTTCAGCTACTACATGAGCATCTGCGAATCCGCCGACCCGGACGTTGAGAAGGGTCCGGGCAACATCATGGGCGGAGTTCCCAACCCCACCCTTGAAGCATCCGAGTGGGGCTGGCAGATTGACCCGCAGGGCCTCCGTGTTGTGATGAACGACTACTGGGAACGGTGGCAGAAGCCGTTGTTCGTGGTGGAGAACGGCATCGGCGCCAAGGACGTCCTCGTGGAGGCTGACGGTGGCCTGACCGTGAACGACGACTACAGGATCGACTACCTCAATGACCACCTGGTGCAGGTGCGCGAGGCGATCGCGGACGGCGCCGAGGTCCTGGGCTACACCGCCTGGGGCTGCATCGACGTGGTCAGTGCTTCCACTGCCCAGCTGAGCAAGCGGTACGGCTTCATCTATGTGGACCGCGACGACGATGGTTCCGGTACGCTCAACCGGTACCGGAAAAAGTCCTTCGGCTGGTACCAGGAAGTGATTTCAACCAACGGCGCAGCACTACGCTGACCCCATTGCGGCGGAGGCCCTCCCGGGCCTCCGCCGCTCCACCCACCAAGGCAGGAGAAACAACGACGTGGAAGTCCTGCGCGTCTTCAACAACAACGTGGTCCTTGCGCGCGGGGACGCAGGCCGCGAGGTGATCCTCACCGGCCGGGGGCTGGGCTTCCAAGCCAAACCGGGCCAGAAGGTCGACCCCGCGAAAGTGCTGCGGACGTTTGTTCCCGAGGACGGCCGCGACCCCGACAATCTGGGCGCCATGGTCGCCGCGATTCCGCCCGAACACCTCCTGCTGGCCGAGCAGGCGCTCGAAGCCGGGCGTGCCGAACAGGCCATTCCATACAGCTCGGTCCTTTCCGTCGCCCTGGCCGACCACCTCAGCTTCGCCATCAAGCGCCTTCACCAGGGCATCGAGTTCGACTACCCCCTCCGCGCCGAGGTTTCCCACCTCTACCCCGCGGAGCTGCGGGCGGCACGACGAATCCTTGAACACGTCAACGCTTCAATCGAAGCGCCGCTCGACGAGGACGAGGCCGTCGCTATTGCGCTGCACCTCGTCAATGCCGGCTTCGCGACCGGCGACCTCTCCTTCACCTACCAGATGACGGGCGTCTTCACCCAGCTTTTCGAGGTTCTTGAACAGGTCTCCGGCCGCCCCTTCGACCGCAACACAGTCAACGCGGCCCGGTTCATCACGCATCTGCGCTATTTCTTTGTGCGGGCAGGCTCCGGCAAGCAGCTGGACGAGAGAGCCAGCAAGCTACGCATCGCGATCCGGGACTCATACCCGGAGGCCTACGCCACTGCCCTGAAGCTTCAGGCAGTCCTGGAACTCAGGATCGGCGAACCGCTCACGGAGGATGAGGTCACTTACCTCACCCTGCATGTGGCGCGGCTGGTGGACGAAGACCGTAGCCAAGTTTCCTGAGCCTTACCGGCAGACGGAAAATCATGACTCTTTGTCGAAGGAGCACGTCTCCTGAGTCGGGATCTCTCGTGCAGGACTGCCCTGACGCCCGTCACCCGAGGGAATGCAACGGTCGCGATCCGCCGCGTATGCAGTACGGGCGAAATCGCTCGCAACCAGACATGAAGTCAATTATCGGCGTTGGAAAACGGTCATTGA
>JAODMV010000380.1 GCA_025464875.1 Arthrobacter sp.
TTCTGCAGGCGTCCTCCCTGGCAGCGGCCGCCGGCGCAGCCCCGCCGGCGCAAGTGCCAGCGGCCGCGGAGGTCACCGCTCCCGAACGGCCCGGAGCGTGCCCGCCCGAGTCCGCGGCGGCGTCGTCCTCCGCTGGCGGCCAGCACGTACCCTCAGGAGCCGCCACCCTGGCCGCGGCGCTGGCGACGGCGGTGCGGACGGAGGTGGAGACCGTCTACGGCTACCAGGTGGCCCTGACCCGGCTCAGCGGCGAGGCCGCGGCAGCGGCGTCCGCGCAACTGGCGCGCCACGAAGCACTCCTCAGCGGCGCCGAAGCCCTGAGCCGTCTGCACTGCGTCCCCATTCCACCCCGGGAGGCGGGCTACACCCTGGCACCGTCCTTCCTGGCCTCCCCCGCCACCGGCCTCGCCGGCCTCGAGGCCGCCACCTTGCCCGTGTACGGCGACCTGGTGGCCCTGAGCACGGGTGAGACCCGCCAGTGGGCCGTCTCGGCCCTGCTGGGCGGCTCTCGGCGGGCGGCGGCCTGGGGCGCGGACACCGGCCCCGTACCCGGCCTGGCGGCTGACCCGGCGGCGTTCCCGCCCTTGCCCGTTGAAAGCCCCGGCCCGGCGCCGAGCCCCCGCCAGGCCCGCGCAGGCTGACGCCGCCATCCAGGGCCACTTTGCGTCCGAAACCGGCGAAGTCCCGCCGCAACGCGGCAAATCAGGGTCAAAGTGCCCCCGCTGGGCCGTCCGGAGCGCGAGGTGCGCAGGCCCGGACGAAGCCTTGGCTTACCTTTCTTAGCCTCGCAATACTGGCCAGCCGGGCAGGCTGATGCTTTGCTGTAGTGATGGAAAGCACAGGCCCTGCGACCTTTCACGCGAACGAGCCGCACCACAACGACCTGGCCCACCGGCTGAACTGGCTCCGGGCCGGCGTGCTCGGGGCCAACGACGGCATCGTCTCCGTGGCCGCCATCGTGGTCGGCGTCGCGGGTGTCACCACGAATTCGGGTCCCATCCTCATCGCCGGCACGGCCGGCGTCGTGGGCGGCGCCATCTCCATGGCGCTAGGCGAATATGTCTCGGTCAGCAGCCAGCGGGACAGCCAGCAGGCGCTCATCGAGAAGGAACGCCGGGAACTCCTCGAACAACCCGAGGAGGAACTCGCGGAGCTCGCCGCGATCTACCAGGGCAAGGGCCTGAGCGCCGACACGGCCCGCACCGTGGCCAGGGAACTGACGGCCCGTGATGCCTTGGCCGCCCACCTTTCAGCGGAACTGAACATCGACGAGACGGACATCGTCAGCCCCTGGCACGCCGCCTTCGCCTCGGCCATTGCCTTCCTCGCCGGCGCTATCCTTCCGATGCTGGCGATCCTGCTGCCGCCGGAGAACATCCGTGTCCCGTTGACCTTCCTGGCCGTTCTCGTGGCGCTGGCCGTCACAGGAGCGCTGGGTGCCTGGATCGGCGGTGGATCCAAGTGGCGGGCGGCGGTCCGCGTGGTGATCGGCGGCGCCCTGGCGCTGATGGCGACCTTCCTCATCGGCAATCTGCTGGACGCGAGCGGCATCGTGTAAGGCCTGCCGCCCGCCAGTAGGCTGGTTCCCATGAGCCAGACCCCAGACGTTCCGATACCTCCCGGGCTCGCGCACCGCTACGGCCACAGCGCTGCCGGACGTGCCTGGCTAGCCACCCTGCCTGGCCTGATCGAGCAGCTCCGGACCGAGTGGCAGCTGGAACTGGACCTCGAACCTGGCACGATGCCGTGGCACGGCCAGGGCTCCCTCGTGGTCCCCGTGCGCCGGGGCGGGAAGGCCGGGGAAGCGGCCGTCCTGAAGATCGCCTATCCGCACGATGAAGCGGTCGCGGAACGGCATGCGCTCGGCTTGTGGGGCGGGCACGGCGCCGTCGGGCTGCTGGCCGCCGACGCCGTTTCCGGCGCGCTGTTGCTGGAGCGGCTGGACCCCACCCATTCCTTGCAGGACGTCCCCCTGGAGGCCGCCGTGCCGGTGTGGGGCGGCCTGCTGCGAAGGCTTAGCCTGGTCCCGGACGGCCGGCCCGGATGGCGGGAATTCGAGCATGTGGCGGCCCGGGCGGAACAGTGGAGCGATGACCTGCCGGCAGAGTGGGAGCAGCTCGGCAGGCCCTTCCCGCGGTGGCTCCTGGAAGCCGCCCTGGAGGTCTGCCAGACCCGCGGCGCCGTCGGCCGGCGCGCGGGGAAAGACGTGCTGGTCCACACGGAGCTGCATTACCGCAACGTCCTGGCCAGGCCCGGCGCGCCGTCACGGCCTGAGGCGCAGGATTTCGCCGCCATCGACCCCCAGCCGATGATCGGCGAGGCCGAGTTCGCGGTGGCCCCGCTGCTGTGGAACCGTCTGCGGGAGCTGGACCGGGCCGATCCCCGGCGGGCACTCCTGGAGCGCTGCCGGGACTTCAGCGCCGCCGCCGGCCTCGACGCAGAGACCGCACGGCAATGGAGCCTGGCCCGGGAGGTTGATAGCGCCCTCCGGCACGCCTCCCGCCCGCACCGGACCGGGGATCTGGCCCGCTCCTTGTGGGTGGCCAGCGCGCTCGCCGGCAGGACCCTTGACGGGCTGCCCGCCCCGCATGACCTGCCCTAGCCGGTGTTGCGGGTTATTTGAAGTCCACGATGGTGTTCAACGCCGTCGCGGCCCCGGCGACGTCGCCATCGTTGAACTGCTTGGCGATGTCGCAGAGGGGCCCCTTATCCTTGCGGCCCTGCCTATCTTCGACGGTCAGTTTCAGGGTTTCCGTCAGCGAAGTGGAGCCGTCGTAGCCGGTTCTGTTCCGTACGATCTCCAGTTTCTTGCAGCCCTTCTTCGTCTTCACCGAGTCCAACGTCACGTATCCGGCCTCGCCCGGGCCCTTGATCACTTTCCCGTCCGGCAAAGTGACGGTAACGTCCGTGTAGACTCCCTCAATGCTGAGGCCAGCACCGGCTGCCGAAAACTTTTTCGGCGCGAAGCGGGCCCGCAACGTCGTCTTGTCTCCGCTGGCCTCGGCCTGGAGCAAGCGGTACTTGCTGGACTCTATCGAGGCTCGCGATTTTGCTACCGATGC
>JAODMV010000406.1 GCA_025464875.1 Arthrobacter sp.
GGTCCTGGTCCAGGTGGCCCGGGCCGGGTACGCCCCCTCGCTGGTGTGCGACAACTGCCGTGAACCGGCCCGCTGCAACTCCTGCAGCGGGCCCCTGGCCGTTGCCGGGTCCAGCGGCACTTCGGCCGTGCCGCAGTGCCGCTGGTGCTCCACCCAGGCCCCCGCGTGGCGCTGCACCAGCTGCAACGGCGTCCGGCTCCGGCGCGGCGCCACGGGGGCGCTCCGCACGGCCGAGGAGCTTGGCCGGGCCTTTCCCGGCACGCCGGTGGTCACCTCCTCGGGGGACCAGGTCAAGGCCGCCGTGCCGGATACCAAGGCGCTGGTGGTGGCGACGGTGGGAGCCGAGCCCCTAGCCGCCGGCGGCTACGCGGCGGCCCTGCTGCTCGACGGCGATTCGCTGCTGCGCCGGGAAAACCTCCGGGCGGGGGAAGACGCCGTCCGCCGCTGGTTCAACGCCGCCGCCCTGGTCCGCCCGGCGCCGGACGGCGGGCTCGTGGTCATTACCGCCGACGATGCGGCCGGGGTCGGTGCGCTGCTGCGCTGGGATCCCGCCGGCTTTGCCCAGCGGGAGCTGTCCCTGCGGCAGGAGCTGCAACTGCCCCCCGCCGTGCGGATCGCGTCCGTGACCGGCGGCCGGACCGCCGTCGGACACTTCACGCAGGCCATCGAACAGCGGCTGGGCGCCCAGGGAATCGTGCTGAGGACGGCCGGGCCCGCCCCGCTGGTGATGGCAGCCGGCGGCCCGCCAGGGGCGGCGCCCGGTGGCCGGCAAGCACCGCGGGAGGCCGGCGAAGACGTCCGGACCCTGGTGTTCATCCCGTATGCCCAGGCCGCGGACGCCACCAAGGTGATGCGGGCGGTCAAGGCGGCAGCCGCCGCCAAGCGCAGCGATGACCCGGTGCAGCTGCGGCTCGACGGCGTCGACGTCCTGTGACCGGCGCCGGCTAGGCCGGCTTTTGGCCAGACGGCCCGGAACGGGCACCCCGCAGCGCCACTGCCTGTTCGGCCAGTTCCACCAGCCTGCGTGCCGACTCGTCCCAGCTGAAGTCGGCGGCACGCTCCACGGACCGGCGCGAACGGGCCTTCCACAGCTCCGGCTGCTCGAGCTTCCGCACGGCGTCAGCGAACTCCGCGGGAGAGTCCGGGTGCACGTAGCTGACGGCGTCGGCGCCCACCTCGCGGAAGATCGGGATGTCACTGGCGATCACCGGGGTGCCGTGGGACATCGCCTCCACCAGGGGCAGGCCGTAGCCTTCCGCCCGGGAAAGGCTGATCAGGGCGGTGGTGCGGTTCAGCAGGGCCTCATACTCGGCGTCGGTGACGCCGTTGTGGAACACGATGTTTGCGCCGTCCGGCGCCAGTGCCTCCAGTTCGGAACGGCGCTGCGGCGTGACCCGGCTCAACAAGTGCAAGGTCATGTCCGGAAGCTCCGCCATGCCCTTGATCATGGTTTCGACGTTCTTGTACGGCATGAAGGAACCCATGTAGAGCAGCGTCTTGTCCGCGCCCGCCCCCGGGTCACGGGGCGTCCCGCCGGGTTGCGGGGCGTTGCCGACGATCCGGACCGGTCGTTTCGTCAGCCGGTACTTGGCGATCAGGGCCGCGGTGGTGGAGCTGATGGTCGCCACGATGTCCGCCCGGTTCAGCAGGAACCGCTGGGGCCAGAAGGCCTTGTGGTACAGGCGCCACAGCCCCCGGACCGGGGCAGGCAAGAAGGCGGGAGGAGCGGGGTGCTCATAGTAGATCAGGTCGTGCAGGGTCAGGACCAGGGCGTATTTCCGGCCCCAGCTGCCCATGGTCTGCATGGGGCACACCACCACGTCGGCGCCGAGCGTGTTGACCTTGCGCGCCACGAGCACCTCGGCCGGGGACAGCGGGCTGTTGATCAGCGTATAGGGCACCTCCGGCAGGAGGGCTAGCTGGCGGACGTCACTGATCAGCATCGAGACGTCCGCGATCTTGGCCGTCGCCGCGATGAGGCTGGCCCCGTAGCGGCTGATGCCGTCGTGGTGGTCCAGCCGGGTGAAGCGGGCATCGATGATAATTTTCACGCGGCATGGTCCTTCAGGAAGCGACGGATGAAGCCCGCAGCGGGTCCGGGGGTTTCGTAGTGGATCAGGTGGCCGACGCCGGGAATGACCTCCAGGACCCCGTTGGTTAGCAGCGCGGCAAGGGTGTGCTGGTCCGGCAGGGTGGCGATCTCGTCCTTTTCGCCCGCCACGAGCAGCACGGGCAGGGTGAGCTCGCGCGCCACCTCGGACACGTTGCTGCCGACGGAGGCCTTGAACGCCTCGAGCAGGCTGTCCCGGTCGGCGAACGCGGAGAAATAGGCGCTGTGCTGTGCGTGGACGAAGCGCCTTAGCTCCTTGTCCCGGGTCTTGGCCATGGCCACGCTCATCACCCGGACTATCACCTGGCTGCGCAGCAGGGCGAGTCCAAGCCGCGCAGGCAGGCGTGCGGCGGCCTGGTAGTACAGCACCGCGAGCTTGGTCATCAGCCCTTTGGGCCCCTCGAGCGCGGGGCTGGCGATGGGGTTGATCAGGATCAGTTCGGACACCGCGCCGGGGTTGGCCGCGACGAAGTGGCTCGCGATAATCGACCCGAAAGAGTGGCCGAGCAGGACCGTCTCCGGGCCCAGGTCCAGTGCGGCCATGAGCTCGCCGATGAACCGGCCATAGCGCGCGACGCTGTGTTCGGCTCCGTCGAAGGCTGCGGAGCTGCCGAACCCCGGGAGATCCGGCATGAGCAGGCGCATTTCGGGCAACTGGTCGGCCACTCGGAGCAGGCCGTGGTGGTCGCCACGGAAGCCGTGGACGACCAGGATGGTCCGGGTCGCCGGGGTGACCCGGACCGGCTCGTAGCTCCAGTAGGCCACCCGGGTGCCGCCCAGGTCCACCGAGGCGGCGCGGGTGCGGGCATCGAGCTCAGCGCTGAACAGGGGCATGGGGGAGGTCTCGGTGTCCACTTGTTCCATTCGTTCGAATCCTAGGTGACTGTGTTAGTTGACGTTGTCGGGGTGGGAGCCGGTGCGGAAACCGCGCTCCAGGCCGGCAAGGGCGTCCATGTCGGCGGCGTCCAGGCTGAAGCCGAAGAGGTCCAGGTTCTCCCGGATCCGGGCGGAGGAGCTCGCCTTGGGAATGACGATGTGGCCCCGCTGCACATGCCACCGGAGAATGACCTGCGCCGCGGTCCGGCCGTGTGCCGAGGCCAGCTCCAGCACGGTCGGATCCTGCAGGACCTGGCCGCGGCCCAGCGGGCTCCACGCTTCCGTCATGATCCCGAGCTTGCCGTGCAGGGCACGGAGCTCCTCCTGCTGGAGCCAGGGGTGGAGCTCGATCTGGTTCACGGCGGGCACCACCTCCGCGGTCTGCAACAGATCTTCCAGATGCGCGGGCTGGAAATTGGAAACACCGATGGCCCGCACCTTCCCTTCACGGTACAGGGTCTCGAGGGCCCGGTAGCTCTCGGCGTAGAGCCCGCGGCGGGCGCAGGGCCAGTGGATCAGGTACAGGTCCAGGTACTCCAGTCCGAGATTGGACATCGAGGTGTCGAACGCGCGTAGGGTGGCGTCGTAGCCCTGGTCGTCATTCCAGACTTTCGTGGTGACGAAAATGTTAGCGCGCGAAAGCTCCGGGGCTGCCTCGCCGGAACCGCCGCGCGGGTCCTCGCTGCTGAAACGGGAGAGCGCGCCGATGCCCCTGCCGACGCCCGTCTCGTTGCCGTACATGGCCGCGGTGTCCAGGTGCCGGTAGCCGGCCTCGATGGCCATGGTCACGAGCCCGGCGGCGTCCGCCGGCGGGACCTTGTAAAGCCCGAAGCCCACCTGGTCAATCAGCACGCCGTTGTTGAGGTTGAGTCGGGGCGAGGGTTTCATAGCACCGACTTTACCGACTCCGTGGCCCACCGCCCCACGGGACAGGCCGTTCAAGACAGGCCGTCGGAGCTGACCAGCCGGCGGGCGCTGGCCTCGTCGAGGATCAGGTCGGTGGCCAGGCCCGCCGTGAGCGCGCCCCGGAGCCCGTTGATCTTGGAGGCGCCGGAAACTACGCAGATGCGGCGCCGGACCTGGCGGAGCTGCGCAAGGCCCGGCCCGGTGGAGCGCTCGTTGAGGGTGATGCCGTCGGAGGAGCCGTCGGCCCGGAAGAAGACGGTCGCGACGTCTCCGACGACGTCGGAATTGGCCAAGAGGCTCAGATCGTCTTCATCGAGGTAGCCGCCCGCGTAGACGTGGCTGGGGTAGTCGGCGTCGACCGATCCCACGCCGAAAATCGCGATGCTCATGCGAGCCTGCAGCTCCAGGATGCGTTGAACACTGCGCTCATTCCACATGGCCGCCTTCGTCGCGGCGTGGTCAAAGAACGCCGGCACGGGGAACTGCTCCACCCGTGCGCCGTACGCGCTCCCGAAGCGCCGCATGATGTCCGAGGCGTAGGTGATGCCGGTGGTTTGCATGTTGCCCGCGCCGTTGAGCTGGACGATCACGCTGTCATGGGTGATTTTGCGGGTCAGGTGTCGGCTGACGGCACTCAGGGTGGAGCCCCAGGCCACCCCGATGATCGCGTTGGAGTCCACGAGCGGGCCGATCGTCCGGGCCGCCTGCATCGCGACGCGGTCCAGTGTTTCCGCCTCATTGAGCGTGTCCACCACGGGAACAACGTGCACATCCACCTTGTATTCGGCGCGGATCATGCTCTCCAACTCCGGTCCGGTGTCCAGCGGGCTGCGGATCTGGATCTGCACCAGACCGGATTCGCGTGCCGCCGACAACAGTCGCGAAACGGTGGATCGGGAGGTCCGGAGTTCCCGCGCGATCGCGTCCATGGTCAGGTCCTGGAGGTAATAAAGCTGGGCCGCCCTGAGGGCGTTGGAGTGGCGAGAAGGCAATTTTTAATTCCGTTCTGCACGTTTGTGCATAGAGCTTGACTCCATTTTCCATTCCTCCAAACAATAGTCTTGAACGGCGCCGCGCCACATGGCGCGGCGCACAGCACCAAACCCAAGGAGCAGTGTTGGGACAGAAGGCTTCATCCCGGAAACCGGGCCCGGCAGGCGAGCGCGCATCCGTGCAGAAGCTGCGGACACGGCGGCACGCCCAGGTGCTGATCGTCGGCGGGGGTATTAATGGGGTGGGCACCTTCCGGGACCTGGCCCTGCAGGGCGTGGACGTGGCACTCGTGGAGCGCGGCGACTACTGCCAGGGCGCCAGCGGCGCCTCCTCCCACATGATCCATGGCGGCATCCGCTACCTCGAAAACGGGGAGTTCCGGCTAGTCCAGGAGTCCGTGGTCGAGCGCAACCGGCTCCTGCGTATCGCTCCGCACTACGTCAAGCCGCTGCAGACCACCATTCCTATCTTCAGCACCTTCTCCGGCGTTCTCGCCGCTCCGCTGCGCTTCCTGACCCACAAGCAGCAAGGGAGGCCCAAAGAGCGCGGGGCCTTCCTGATCAAGCTCGGGCTGAGCATGTATGACTTCTTCTCCCGCGACGGGGGCACCGTGCCGCGGCACGAGTTCCGCGGCCGCCAGCGTGCGCTGGCCGAGCTGCCCCGGCTGCACCCGGATATCAAGTACACCGCGACGTACTTCGACGCCTCGGTCCACAACCCGGAGCGCCTGACCCTCGACGTGCTCCAGGACGGCGAAAAGGCCGGCGCGGGCGGCCGGAATGCCCGAGCCAGCAACTACGTCTCGCTCGTCTCCATGACGGGCGCGGCCGGCGTCGACAGCACCGGAGCTGACAGCAGTGAAACCGCAAGCACCGGGACCGGAAGCACCGTCCAGCTCCGCGACGAGCTCACCGGCGAGGTCTTCGACTTCACGGCAGACGTCATCGTCAACACCACCGGCGCTTGGGTCGACATGACCAACCAGGCCATGGGTGCGGCCTCCTCGTTCATGGGTGGGACCAAGGGCTCGCACATCGTGCTGGACCATGCGGAACTGCTGGCGGCCTGCAACGGGCGTGAGATCTTCTTCGAGCACACGGACGGCCGGATCGTGCTGATCTACCCGATGGGTGACCGGGTGCTCGTCGGCACCACGGACGTCGATGCCGACATGGCCGAGGACGCCGTCTGCACCGAGGCGGAGATCGATTACTTCTTCGATTTGATCGGCCACGTGTTCCCGGGTGTGGCCGTGGACCGCGAGCAGATTGTCTACACTTTCTCCGGCGTCCGCCCCCTCCCGAAGCACGACGCCACGCAGCCCGGCTTCGTCAGCCGGGACTACCGGATCGAACGCCGCGGCCCCGCCCCCCGGGGAACAGCAGGAGCTGCCGCGGGCGCCGTCGTGCTCAGCCTCGTGGGCGGCAAATGGACCACCTTCCGGGCCCTCGCCGAGCACCTCAGCAACGACGTCCTCGCCGAACTCGGCCTGGAACGGAAGGTCTCGACGGCGAAGCTCGCCATCGGCGGCGGCGCCGGCTTCCCCGACAGCGAAGACGGCGTCCAGCGGTGGATCAAGGCGCACATGTCGGCCAACCGCGACGCCAGCCGCGCCGCGGGGCTGCTGACCCGCTACGGGACCCGCGCCGAGGAAGTCATCGACTTCCTGGACCGCGCGCCGGACCGGCTCCTGCACTCCACCCGCGAACTCAGCGTCCGCGAACTTGAGTTCATGGCGCAGAACGAGCAGGTCGGGCACCTGGTCGACGTCCTGATCCGACGCACCGCCCTGGCGTTCCGGGGCCTGGTGACCGGCGAGCTGCTGAACGAGGTTGCCGACATCTTGTCCGGCCCGCTGGGCTGGGATGCCGCCACCCGGGCCTCCGAGATCAGCCACGCGCAGGAGGTGCTCAAACGATTCCACGGCGTCACGGTCCACAGCCTGGTCTCCTAACAACACTTGCGGGCCCGGGCAGGGAAACCCGGGCGCAGGAACTGCGCGTACCGCCCCGGCGGCCGGCGCAGTGGCCGGCCGGCAGCACCAACCCGCTGCCGGCCCAACGGCCTTTCAACTCGCGAAGGGCTGACAACAGAAAATAGAGGAGTCAAAGATGTCTCTTGGAATTGTTTTCCTGTCCGAAGTATTCGGTACCGCGATGCTGACCCTGCTGGGCTGTGGCGTTGTGGCTAACGTGGCGCTCAAAGGTACCAAGGGCAATAGCGGCGGGTTCCTGATGGTCACCTGGGGATGGGGCATTGCCGTTTTCGCCGGCGTCTATGTTGCTGCCCGCTCCGGTGCGCACCTGAACCCCGCCGTCACCCTGGGCCTGCTGGTCAACGGCAAGGCGGAGTACGCCCCCGGAGTCAGGGTGGACTTCGTATCGACGCTGACGTACTTCGGAGGGGAACTGCTGGGCGCCTTCCTTGGAGCAGTGGTGATGTGGCTTGCCCACAAGCAGCACTTTGATATCGAGCCCGAGCCCGCCAACAAGCTGGCTGTTTTTTCCACCGGCCCGGCCATCCGCTCCTATCCATGGAACGTGATCACCGAGATCATCGGCACCTTTGTCCTCGTCTTCGTCATCCTGACCTTCGGCGGGACGCCTTCCGGTCTGGGGCCGCTGGCCGTCGCCCTGCTGGTGGTCGGCATCGGTGTCTCGCTCGGTGGCCCCACCGGGTACGCCATCAACCCCGCGCGTGACCTCGGCCCCCGCATCGCCCACGCCCTGCTGCCCATCAAGGGCAAGGGCGCCAGCGACTGGGGCTACGCGTGGGTCCCGGTCGTGGGTCCGCTGGTCGGTGGAGGTCTCGCCGGCCTTGTCGCCTTGATCGTGCCGATCATTGCCAGAGCGGCCGCGTAATCGCCCCAACCAGTCAGCGCCATTCCATCTACCACGCCACACAGACAAGGACGTCATTAACATGAACCAGTACGTAATCGCCATCGACCAGGGCACCACCAGCACGCGCGCCATCGTGTTCGACCACGGCGGCAACATCGTCTCCTCCGGTCAGATGGAGCACGAACAGATCTTCCCGCAGGCTGGCTGGGTGGAGCACGACCCCGCCGAGATCTGGAACAACACCCGCGAGGTGATCGGCTCGGCGTTGTCCAAGGCGAACCTGACCCGCCACGACATCGCCGCCGTGGGCATCACCAACCAGCGTGAAACCGCCGTCGTCTGGGACAAGACGACGGGCCAGCCGATTTACAACGCGATCGTGTGGCAGGACACCCGCACGCAGCCGATCGTGGACGAGCTGGCCAAGGACGGGGGAGTGGAACGCTTCAAGCAGAAGGTCGGACTGCCGCTGGCAACCTATTTCTCCGGCACGAAGATCAAATGGATCCTGGACAACGTCGAGGGCGCTCGGGCCAAGGCGGAAGCCGGCGACCTGGTGTTCGGCAACACCGACTGCTGGGTGCTCTGGAACCTGACCGGCGGAACGGACGGCGGCGTGCACGTCACCGACGTGACCAACGCGTCACGGACGATGTTCATGGACCTGGTGACCCTGGCCTGGGATCAGGAGATCCTGGACGCCTTCGGCGTTCCGGCGTCCATGATGCCGGCCATCAAGTCATCCTCGCAGGTCTACGGCACGGTGCACACCTCCCAGCTGCTGCGCGAAGTTCCCGTCGCCGGCATCCTGGGCGACCAGCAGGCGGCGACCTTCGGCCAGGCCGCGTTCGAGGCCGGCGAAGCCAAGAACACCTACGGCACGGGCTGCTTCCTCATCTTCAACACCGGTGAGGAGATCGTCCACTCCAAGAACGGGTTGCTGACCACGGTGGGCTACAAGCTCGGGGACGCGGCGCCGCACTACGCGCTGGAAGGTTCGATCGCCGTCACCGGCGCCCTGATCCAGTGGCTGCGCGACAACCTGGGCCTGATCAAGAGCGCGCCGGAGGTGGAGGCCCTCGCGGCTTCCGTCCCGGACAACGGCGGCGTGTACATTGTTCCGGCCTTTTCCGGCCTGTTTGCCCCCTACTGGCGTTCCGACGCCCGCGGCGCGATCGTCGGGCTGACGCGCTTCGTGAACAAGAGCCACATCGCCCGCGCGGCGCTGGAGGCCACCGCCTTCCAGACCCGAGAGGTGCTCGACGCCGTCAACGCGGACTCCGGTGTGCCGCTGACGGAGCTGAAGGTCGACGGCGGCATGGTTAACAACGACGCACTGATGCAGTTCCAGGCGGACATCCTCGGCGTTCCGGTGATCCGGCCGAAGGTCATCGAGACCACCGCCCTGGGCGCCGCCTACGCGGCCGGCCTCGCCGTCGGTTTCTGGAAGGACCTTGATGAGTGTTCGGCCAACTGGGCCGAGGACAAGCGCTGGGAACCGAAGATGGACCAGGCCGAACGGGAGCGCCAGATGCGCCTCTGGAAGAAGGCCGTCACCAAGGCCATGGAGTGGGTCGATGAGGACGTGAGGTAGTACGCCCCCGCACCCCGGAAGAGCTCCGGCGAGGGTGACCTCGCCGGAGCTCTGTGGTGCTGCCCGCCCAGCGGGACGGCATCTACTCCTAGTTGTAGTCGTGTCCTGACCGGCCGCCGTGCCCGGACCGGTCGTCGTGTCCTGACCGGTCGTCGTGTCCTGACCGGCCGCCGTGTCCTGACCGGCCGCCGTGCCCGGACCGGCCGTCGTCGCCCCGAGACCCGTGGCCGGAGGAGCTCGCCACCGCGGCGCGGGGCGTCTTGGCGTAGACGTCTTTGCTCACGGTATAGCCCCGCAGGTCCTGCTCCAACGCCTGCGCGTTGATGCTATCCAGCTCGGAGCGGGTGAGCTTCTTGACCTTGACAAGATCCTGAAACTCCTCATCCGGACCGCCCACAGCCGTTACCTTTACGAGTCCCGTTCCAGCTGAGTAGAACTTGCGCTGGCGGCCCGCGCTGGGCGGTTCAAGCGGATTGGATTCCTCAATGACCAGCACATCCTTGTAACAGCCCGTAGGGACGCAGACACGCTGGTCTTTCTTGAAGACGTCCCCGCAGTCCAAGAAATCGACATTCGGCGCGTAGGCCTGGACATACGCCGGTGTATCGAGGCGAGGCTTAGCCTGCATTGCGATCCCGGCCCGGGCCTGGTCAATCCCGCTGATGAAGGTGCTGGGTGCGCCCACGAGCGTCCCGTTTTCGTACTCTTCCGGATATTCCCCGAAGAGCCACACGGCTCCCTCTCGTGTTGCGGCGAAGAAGGCGAGCTCCGATTCCACCAGCTCGCCATCGGAGTAGTCTCGGTCCCATACGACGAGTGTCTTAACTCCGTCAATGGTCTTCGTTAGCCCGGTAACCGTGCTGACAATCGTCCGTGCTGTCGTGCCGTCGGCCGAAATAACGTTGCCCGTCGTCGTGTACTGCATTCCGGGCTTCAGCGGAAACCACTTGTTGTCAATCCGTGGCCTAGCCGGAAAGGCGGAAGGGTCAAATCGAAGGGCGGATCCCGGCCCGCACAGCTCCTTGGTACCTGGCGCTGCCGCCGGCGAGACAGCCGCCGTGGCTGTCGACGCCCCGGTCAGCGATCCGAGGGCCAGCAGCACTGCCGCGGTGTAGGCCGAGAATCGAATGCCTCGTTGAATCATGTGTCTCGCCTCTCGTTGTGGGGTGGATGATGCACCTGAACGAAAGGCGAAACATGCGTCTCGCCTCTCGCTGACGGGATGGATGCGCCTAAGCGGCCGGGACGGGTTGCGGCTGACGGGGACCGCGTTGACGGGCCGGTCCCTTCTTGGCGAACCGCAGGTAAAGCGAGGGGACGATGAACAGGTTGACCAGTGTCGAAGTGACCAGGCCGCCCAGGATCACCACCGCCATGGGGTGTTCGATCTCGTGACCGGGAATGTTGCCCATGACCACCAGCGGCACGAGGGCCAGGGCGGTGGCGAGGGTGGTCATCAGGATCGGAGACAGGCGCTCGGCAGCGCCCCGCAGCACCAGATCGCGGCCGAAGGGCAGGCCCTCGTACTGTTCGAGGTGCTGACAGTGGTTGATGAGCAGGATGCCGTTGCGGGCGGCGATGCCCATCAGTGTCAGGAAGCCCACCAGCGAACCCAGGGACAGGATGCCGCCGCTGAGGTGCGCTGCGATCACCCCGCCCACAAGAGCGACCGGCAGCGTGAGGATGGCAAGGATGGCTAGCCGCCAGCTTCGGAACGCGGCCTGGAGCAGGAGGAAGACCAGCAGCGCAGCGCCAGTCGCGAAGACCAGCAGCTGTTGGGAGGCCGCCTGCCGTTCCGCATACTCGCCCAGGATGGCGGAGCTGTAGCCGACAGGGAAATCGACCGACTGGAGCTCCGTCTCGAGCTTTTCCACGACCTTCGCCAGATCGCCTTCCTTGACGTTGGCGCTGACGTCGAGCCGCCGGGACCCCTCGGAACGTTCGATCACGTTCGGCGTGGGTTTGACGGAAATCTTGGCGACATCCGCCACTCGGATCCTTTGCCCGCTCGGCGTGTCCAGGGGGAGGTTCTCGACGCTGGTGACGCTCGTCCGGATCTCCGGCGCGCTCCACACCTGGACGTCGTAGGCCTTGCCGTCCCGATAGATGTCGCCAACCTCTTCGCCGGCCACCAGGGTAGCCGCCGCCCGGCGTACATCGCCGGGTTTGAGGCCGTAACGGCTGGCGGCCGGCAGATCCACTTCAACCTCGATCTGCGGTATGTCGACCTGCAGGGCGACCTTGGTGCCGATCGCGCCCTCGATGCCGCCAAGGGCCGTCTTGACCTTTTCCGCCTGGGCGCGCAGCGTTGCCAGGTCGTCACCGTACACCCGGACGACGACGGCGTACCCGGTGCCGGTCAGGACCTCGCGGATGCGTTCCTTAAGGTACGTCTGCACGTCCCGCTGGATGCCGGGATAGCCGTCAACCACTTCCTGGACGGCGGCCAAGGTCTGGTCGTAGTCCACCGCGGGGTCGACACTGATCCAGTTCTCACCGAAGTTGACGCCCACCACCTCATCGGCCGCGAAGGCCTGCCCAATATGGGCGCCGCAGTTGTTCACGCCAGGAATCGTCATGAGTTCCTTGCAGGCCAGTTCACTGACCCGCACTTCCTCGGAGTTGGACGTGCCAGGATGGGTGACCCAGTGCATCAGGAAGTCACGTTCCTTGAAGGAGGGCAGCAGCGACTGGCCAAGGAGCGGGGCCGCCACTATGCCGACGACGCCCAAGGCTGCCAGGGCGAGATAGCCCGGGACGGGCCTGCGAACAATCGGCCGGAGCGCGTTTCCGTACCACCGCTTGAGCGCGCGGACCAAGGGAGGATCGTGGTCCTGCAATGTGGCGTTTCTCAGAACAATGTAGGCCATGGCCGGTGTGACCGTGAGTGCTACGAGCATGGACGCCATGACCGCGAGGGTGTAGGAGGTGGCCAGCGGGCGGAAGAAAGCCCCGGTAAGCCCGTCCAGGAAGAAGATCGGCAAAGTGGCTGCGACGATAATCAACGTGGCGTACACAATTGGGCCGCGGACCTCGAGTGAGGCATTGACGACGACCCTTGCGGTGCTTTCCGTCCCGCCACTGGCCCGGTGGTGTCGCAGCCGTCGGACGATGTTTTCGACGTCGATGATGGCGTCGTCCACGACGACCCCGACGGCAATTACCAACCCCGCAAGCACCATGGTGTTGACCGTTCCTCCGGTCCAATACAACACGAGGGCAGCTGCAACCAGTGACAGCGGGATGGCGATCGCGCTCACGAAAGCGGTCCGCCACTGGAAAAGGAAGAGGCTCAGCACCACGATGACCAGCAGGATGCCCAGCAGAAGGGCCGCGCTGAGATTGCTCAAAGACTCCTCAATGAACGTCGCCGGCCGGAACAGGGCAGTATCCACGGCGATCCCGGTCAGCCCGGGCTGCAGTTCCTTGAGGGCTTCTTCCACGCCCTTGGTCACCTCCATAGTGTTGCCCCAGGGGAGTTTTTCGACGACGAGCATGAGTCCCGGGCTGCCGTTGATGACGGCATCACCGATCAGCTGTTGGTGGTCCTCCACCACGTTTGCCACGTCCGAGAGCCGCAGCGGGGCCTGGTCTCCACGGTCCTCCAACGCCACCTGGGCCAGTTCTTGCGGTGAGGTGATGGCCTGCACATGCCTGATGCCCATAGTCTGGCTGGGCGTATCCACGGCGCCCCCGGTGCCGATCAGAGCCCCTGGGGAATACTGCAGCAAGCCTGCGTCCAGAGCATCGGAAGTCGAGCTCATCACGGATTCCAGCGTGACGTTGTGGGTGGCCAGTTTCGCCGGATCCACCTGCACCTGCAGCATCTGGAGCCGTTCACCCCAGATTGCGACGTTCGCCACGCCCGGAACCCGCAGCAGGTGCGCCCGGATGTTCCAGTAGGAAATCATGGACATCTCAATGAGGGAGCGGGTGTCCGAGGACAGGCCGATCTTCATGACCCGGCTCGTGGAGGACAACGGCTGGAGCATCAGGGGCGGCGCCGCCCAGGTTGGCAGCGTCGGGGTGACCGTAGCCATCCGTTCGGACACCAACTGCCTCGCGGTGAGCAGATCCATGCCGTTCTTGAATTCCAGCACGATCGACGACAGCTGGGACACGGACTTCGACCGCATATGATCCAGACCGTCGATGCCGTTGAAGGCCTCCTCCAGCGGAACTGACACGAGTTGTTCGACTTCCGAGGCCGTAAGCCCCAGGCAGGCCGTCTGGACCTCAACCCGCGGGGGCGCAAACTCGGGGAACACGTCCACCGACGCGCTGCTCAGTTGCGCGCCGCCCACGACCATCAGGGCCGCAGCCATCGCAATGATGATCGAGCGGAACCTCAGGCTTGCTGCGACTATGCGGCGCATGTCACTTCGCCGTACCGAACTCGGTGCCAAACAGTTCAGCCGCGCCTACCGTCACGATGGTGGTCCCCGCCGGGGGACCCGCAGTCGCAGTGACAACGCCGCCTTCCACCCTCACGACGCCGACTTCTTGTCGCTCGAACGCCCCCGGGGAGGGGCTGGTGTACACCCAGGTCTTTCCGTTGGCGTCATACAACAACGCGCTGTAGGGCAAGGCAATGCCCGTGCCGGAGGGTGCGGGCTTGACGGTATCGGTCTGCAAACCCAGGCGTTCCAGGGCGCGGCCGGTCACGGTCAGCTTGGCGATGCCGGTGCTGGCATTTTTTTCGACCGTGGCGGGTTGGTTGCCCACCGCGGACACCGGAGTCACCGCAGCGGTCTGCGCGCAGGCCGGGAGGGAGAACGCAAGTGCTGCACAGACAGCGGCCGCCAGGGGCAGGCGCCGGAGGGGCTTTTGGCTGGTCATTTTACTTCCACCTTTTCCTGCGTAACGGGCGTAACGGGGACTTCCGATTCGTATACTTCCGACCACTCTTCCGGGGCGGTCCGCGGACCGAACCAGAGCGTCAGGAGAGGGAGCACAAAGAGCCCCACGAGGGTGGTGGTCACAAGGCCCCCCGCGATGATGAGGGCCATGGGGCCGATGATGGCCTGGCCCACGGTGCCCCCGAACAGTGCGGGAGGTATCAGGATCAGCACAGTGATGAGGGCTGCCTTGAGGGTGGGCGTGACCCGTTCCTCCGCGGCCATCAGCACGATCTTCGTGGGGGGGCTTTGCGGTGCTGACCGCCACAGCTCGTCGGCACGGGCGGACAGCGTGACCGCGTTGCGCGCAGCGATGGCGAGGACGGCGGCAAATGCCGTCAACGCGATCCACGACATGGAGGCGGCGCCGATCCACGCGGCAATGGCCGCGCCGGCCAGGGCCGCGGGCAGGGACAGGAAGAGAGCGAGCGCCAACTTCCAGCTCCGTACCGCCGTCTGGAGCAGGAGCAGTACGCCGACGAGGGCGGCACCCGCGAGCCAGAGCAACAGGGTGTCGGCCGCCTTGAGCTCACTGTACTTGGCGGGAATTTCCGCGTGGTATTCCAGCGGGAACTCGATCTGCTGCACAGCCGCTTCAATGTCGCGCTGGATGTCGGCCAGGGGGCGCCCGCTGACGTCCGCTACGATGTCGATCCGCCGGGAGGTGTCATCGTGGGCGATGACAACTTCGTTGGGCACCAGCCGCACCTCGGCGATCTGGCCCAGCTGGACGTGGTCGCCACTGGGGGTGTCGAGGAGCAGTTCACGGATGCTCGTCAGGTCGTCCCGAACATCCACCGCCCCGCGGACAACGACTTCGAACACCTTCTGCTGTTCAAAGAGGTTGCCGACGACTATGCCCTGCATCAGGGCGGCCGCCGCGCGCCTGGCATCGCCGGGCTTGATGCCGACTCTCTGGGCGGCTCCAAGGTTGACCTCCACCTCCACGATGGGCGTCATGGTCGCGGCGTTGATCGTCGGGTTCTTGACGCCGTTGACGTTTTCAAGGGCCCTGCGGACCTCTTCTGCTTTTTCTCGCAGCATTGTCATCTCCGTGCCAAAGACCCGGACCGCGAAACCTGGCTCCATGGTGCTGCGCAGCTCCCCGATCCTCTGCTGGGAATAGTTCAGGACATTGTGGGCAATGCCCGGGTAGCCCTGGACCACTTCTCGAACCGCTCTCTCCGTTTCACTGAAACTGGCGCCCGGCGCGATGGACACCCAGAGCTCCGCGGAGCTGTTTCCGACCACCTGGTCGGCCGAAATGGCGCGGCCGATATGTCCGCCTACTCCCGAAACGCCGGGCAGGGCACGCAGTTCATCAGAGGCCTTGGAAGCGATCCTTTGGACCTCCTCGTTGGACGTGCCGGCCATGGGTTCCCACTGGACCAGCAAGGTCTTGTCCGGCATGGTCGGAACGACGGGCCGGTTTCCGAGCAGCGGGGCTGCGGCGGCAAGGCCCAGCACGCCCACGACGGCAACGGCGGCAAGCCCGAGTGCCCTCCGGGACCGGAAGCCGTTGAGCGCACGATTGTAGGACGCGCGCGCCCGGGTGACTGGCGCAGACTCTTTCCGGTCGGGTGCGGTCTCCCGTGGCAGCAGAAGGTGCGCCAGCACCGGAGTGATGGAGAGGCCGACGAGCAACGCCACACCGAGGGCCAGCGCAAGAGACCAGAACAGCGGCTGGAAGAACGCCCCGCCGATCCCCGTCACGAACAGCGTCGGCCCCAGGGCCACGAGCATGATGAGCGAAGCGTGGAAGAGGGGGGTGCGGATGTGCCGGACGAGAGTGGTGACCCGTGTCCGCAGGGTGGCTTCGGTTTCCGTGACCTCGGTGACCAGTGGCCGGCGTCGCTGCGCCTGGACGTCCTCCACGATGTCTCCCACAATCACCGACATCCCGAGGACGAGGCCGGCCAGGACGCTGATGTTCATCGGGGCGTTCTGGATGATCAGCACCACTACAGCCGCCATGGCCGGGGTAGTGATGGCCGCCAGCGCGATCACGGCGACCCGCCAGGAACGGAAGAGCAGCCAGAACAGCGCTACGGCGATCAACAGGCTGACCAGCAGCGCCAGGCTGAGGCCGTCCACGGACTCCTGGATGGCGGAAGCGGGCCGGAAGACCGAGGTGTCCAGCTGGACGCCGGAAAGGCCCGGTTCCATTTCCTTAAGGGCCGCCTCGACGTCTTTCGTGACCTGCAGTGCGCTCGTTCCGGGGAACTTCTCAATGACCAGCAGGAGGCCAGGGTCCTGGCCGACGATGGCATCCCCGATGAGGGGCTGATGGTCTTCCCTGACCTGTGCAATGTCGCCCAGGACCATGGGGGGATTCGAATCTTCGACGCTGACCCGGGAGAGATCGTCGGGCGTCCGGATGGGAAGGACGTGCTGGATGCCGAGTCGCTGGCTGGGCGATTCCACGAAACCGCCGGTACCCGGCGTGGAAGCTTCGAGGAAGCTCAACGGCGAGACCCAGACGGCGTTGCCGGTCGTCTTGATGACCTGCTCCAGCGTGATGCCCTTGTCGCGCAGCTGGGTCGGAGTGACTTCGACCTGGAGCTGCTGCTCGCGCTGGCCCCAGATGGACACGTTCGCCACACCCGGGATGCCAATCAGCCGCGGTTTCACCTTCCACCGGGCCAGAACGGACATCTCGATGCCGGAGAGTTGCTGGGAGTTCATCCGGACCATCAGCACGCGGCTGGTCGACGACACCGGCTGCATCAGCAGGGGCGGGGTCGACACATTCGGCAGCGCGTGGGCCTGCGTCAGTCGCTCGGCCACCAGCTGGCGGGCACGCAGCAGGTCTGTGCCGGGCTCAAAGACAAGTTCGATGGACGACAGCCCGGCAACGGACTTGGAGCGAATCTCGTCCAGCCAGGCCACTCCATTGAGGAGGTCGGCTTCCATGGGAGCCGTAATGAGCTGTTCGACTTCGGCAGCGGAAAGGCCCAGGGCCTCGGTCTGGATCTCAACGTGGGCGGGCCCGAACTCAGGCATGGTGTCCACTGCAATGCGCGGAACGTTCGCGATACCGAAGGCCATGAGTCCGGCCGCGAGGGCGAGAACCAGGATGCGGAACTGCATACTGAAACGGGTAACCCAGCCAAACATGGCTAGCCCTTTTCCGGGCTGCCGGAGACACAGCTGCGCCCGGTCGAGTTTGGAAATTGTGGCAGAGATGAACTACGCAACTGATACATGTCAGGCTCCTCAACCCGAGACCATTGCGAATCCCCCATGTGATCTATGAGCAAATAGTGTTCCTGTTTGGTGTGTTTAGCAAGCATTTACATTCCCGATTAAACGAGAGGATTCTGCCCGTTTGTTGCCCCTCTGGCCGGGCCAAGAGGGACATCGGCGGCCCGGCCGAGGGCCTACTCGTGAATCTTCTGGTTATCACTCACACTCGGCCGGCCGGCTACTTGCTTCTACGTCGCCAATACCTGAGTCCAAGGATTTAACACGCGTTTCGGTTATTCGCGATTTCGAAGCAATTACCCGCTTTTCACGACCGGTTCTCTATAACAATTTAGGGGCGCATGCTGGATTATGCGGACGCTGTTTTCGGCGGCCAATTATGTCAGCGGAGACTTACGAAAATAGGGCCGTAGGCCCCTCGCCATACCTGGCTGCGCCTCGCGCTACCGCCGCTGTAACACCTGCTTGTTTTCACCGCCGGTTCCCGGCGAAGCGGCGGGAGACGCTAAAGTAGAGCTATGCGTGCCATCCTTCTGCTTAGCTAGCCGCCGGCATCCCGAAGATCACTCGGATTGCCGAGCGGCAGCCCCTCCATGTCGAGGGGCTTTTGTGTGTCTGGGGTCCGCCCGGGGGCGGCGGCAGGGGCAGAGGTGTCAGGGCAAAAACAAGTAGCCTTGAGGGTAGAGACTTGACGGTACATAGGCTTGACAGAACAGAAGAGGCCAGCAGTGAGCGTTCAGCCGGAGACACAGACCGGAACAGCAGCAGCCGCGACGGAGGCACCCGAAGAGGGCGCCTACAGTTTCGCGGCGATGGAAGCCAAATGGCCGCAGGTCTGGGAAGACCTGAAGGTCTTTACCCCGCTCGACGACGGCTCGAAGGAACGCCGCTACGTGCTGGACATGTTCCCGTACCCGTCCGGTGACCTCCACATGGGCCACGCCGAAGCGTTCGCCATGGGCGATGTGGTCGCGCGCTACCTGCGCCAGCAGGGCTATGACGTACTGCATCCGATCGGCTGGGACTCCTTCGGGCTGCCGGCCGAGAACGCCGCCATCCAGCGCAACGCGCACCCCAGCGAGTGGACCTACGCCAACATCGAGACCCAGGCGGCCTCGTTCAAGCGCTATGCCATTTCCGCTGACTGGTCCCGGCGCATTCACACCTCCGATCCGGAGTACTACCGCTGGACCCAGTGGCTGTTCAAGCGTTTCTACGAGCGCGGCCTGGCGTACCGCAAGGATTCGCCGGTGAACTGGTGCCCCAAGGACCAGACGGTGCTGGCCAACGAGCAGGTCGTCAACGGAGCGTGCGAGCGTTGCGGCACCCCGGTGACGAAGAAGTCCCTGAACCAGTGGTACTTCAAGATCACCGAATACGCCGACCGGCTGCTGGATGACATGGACGAGTTGCGCGGCCACTGGCCCGAGCGCGTCCTGGCGATGCAGAAGAACTGGATCGGACGTTCGGAAGGCGCGCACGTCCACTTCGTCATCGAGGCCGACGGCGGCAAGCCCGCCAAGGACGTCACGGTGTTCACCACCCGCCCGGACACCCTGTACGGCGCCACGTTCTTCGTCGTGGCCGCCGATGCGCCGCTGGCCGTCGAGCTGGTCACGGACGAGCACGCCGCAGCCCTGGACGAGTACCGCGAGCGGGTCAAGGGGCTGTCCGAAATCGAACGCCAGTCCACCGAGCGCGAGAAGACCGGCGTCTTCACCGGCCGCTACGCGATCAACCCGCTGAATGGCGAGAAGCTCCCTGTCTGGGCGGCCGACTACGTGCTCGCCGACTACGGCACCGGCGCCATCATGGCCGTTCCGGCGCACGACCAGCGCGACCTCGACTTCGCCCGCACCTTCGACCTGCCGGTCCGGCCCGTCCTGGACACCGGCGAGCAAGATCCGGCGGCCACCGGCACGGCGACCACCGGGGAGGGAACGCTGATCAACTCAGGCGAGCTGTCCGGCCTGCCGAAGGCGGAGGCGATACCGGCCGCCATCGAGATGCTGCAACGGCAGGGCACGGGCGAGAAGTTCGTCAACTTCCGCCTGCGCGACTGGCTGCTGAGCCGGCAGCGTTTCTGGGGCACGCCCATCCCGATCATCCACTGCCCGAGCTGCGGGGAGGTTCCCGTCCCCGACGAGCAACTGCCCGTCACCTTGCCGGCCCACCTGCGCGGCGAAGACCTGTCGCCGAAGGGCACGTCGCCGCTGGCCGCCGTCGAAGAATGGGTCAACGTCGAGTGCCCCAACTGCCACGGCCCGGCCAAGCGGGACACCGACACCATGGACACCTTCGTGGATTCGTCCTGGTACTTCCTGCGCTTCGTTTCCCCGCAGTACACCGAGGGCCCCTTCGATCCGGAGAAGATCAACGACTGGATGCCGGTGGGCCAGTACGTCGGCGGTGTCGAGCACGCCATCCTGCACCTGCTCTACGCACGGTTCTTCACGAAGGTCATCCACGACCTGGGCCTGATCGACGCCGACGAGCCCTTCAGCGCGCTGCTGAACCAGGGCCAGGTCCTCAACGGCGGCAAGGCCATGAGCAAGTCCCTGGGCAACGGTGTTGACCTGGGCG
>JAODMV010000008.1 GCA_025464875.1 Arthrobacter sp.
GGCGGGTGCCCTTGGGTGCGCCGTCCTCGTTGAACACCCGTTCACGGATGTTCAGGCGGCGCGCCTGGAACGTGGTGCAGTTGGACGTGGAGGTCAGCTCCCGGTAGGCGCCCTGGGTGGGGACCCATGCCTCGCAGTCGAACTTGCGGGCCGCGGACATGCCCAGATCGCCCGCCGCGGTATCAATCACGCGGTACGGCAGCTCGCACTTGGCCAGCATCGCCTCTTCCCAGGCCAGCAGGCGAGCGTGTTCGGCTGCCGCCTCCTCCACCGTGGTGTAGACGAACATCTCCACCTTGTTGAACTGGTGGACGCGGATGATGCCGCGGGTGTCCTTGCCGTGCGATCCGGCCTCGCGGCGGTAGCAGGTGCTCTGCCCGGCGTAGCGGATGGGGCCGGCGGAAAGATCCACGATCTCGTCGGCGTGGTAACCGGCGAGGGGGACTTCCGAGGTGCCCACAAGGTAAAGGTCGTCTTCGGCGAGACGGTAGATCTCGGCGTCGTGCTTGACGTCGAAACCGGTGCCCTGCATGGTTTCCGGACGTACCAGCGTGGGGGTGATCATGGGCACGAAGCCGGCCTCGATGGCCTGGTCCATGGCCATCTGCAGCAGCGCCATTTCCAGCCGGGCACCGACGCCGCGCAGGAAGTAGAAGCGCGAGCCCGAGACCTTGGCGCCGCGTTCCATGTCGATGGCGCCGATCAGCTCACCGATCTCGAGATGGTCTTTCGGCTCGAAGTCGGGGAATTCGCGCGGCGCGCCGACCGTCTTCACCACCACGTAGTCGTCCTCGCCGCCCTCCGGGACGCCGTCCTCGACGAGGTTGGGGATCCCGCGGAGCAGCTCCTCCTGGGTTGCCTGGGCGACGTCGGCCTCGGCGGAGGCGGCCTTGACCGACGCGGCGAGAACCTTCACCTCCGCGAGCAGCGCCTGCTTTTCCTCGCCCTTGGCCTGCGCCACCTTCTTGCCGTAAACATTCTGTTCGGCGCGGAGGTTCTCGAAGCGGATCAGGGCCGCGCGCCGGGCCGAGTCCGCGGCAATGATCGCGTCCACCACGGACTCGTCGGCGCCGCGGGCGCGCTGGCTGGCACGGAACTTGTCCGGATTTTCGCTGAGGTCTTTAACGTCGATCACCAGATAAGCCTATCCAATCCGGTAGCCATGCCCCGGCCATCCGGCGGAGGGGCACCGTCGGGATACTGTTGAAGCACAATGCGCGACTGGCTGCTCTTCCTCGTCATCGCTGGGGTCCTGGCCTTTGCCGTCTCCAGCTGGTGGGGAGTGCGCCGCTTGAAGGCCAAGCACACCCGCAGCGCCGTCTGGGAGGAAACGCACAGTCCCGAGCAGGGGCGGCAGAAGGTGGCCGTGGTCATGAACCCGATCAAGGCCAAAGCGGAAGAGGCCCGGCTCCTGATCGAGCGAGCGTGCCTCGACGCCGGCTGGGAACCGCCCCGCTTCTTCGAGACCACCGTCGAGGATCCGGGGTTCTCGCAGGCCCGGGCAGCGGTGGACCACGGGGCCGACGTCGTGCTGGCGTGCGGCGGGGACGGCACCGTACGCGTCGTGTCCGAGGTCCTTGCCGGCACGGACACTGCCATGGGCCTGATCCCGCTCGGCACCGGCAACCTTCTGGCCCGCAACATCGACCTGGAGGTGAACGACCTGCATGGCAACGTGCAGACGGCCCTTTTCGGGCACCAGCGGTTCATCGACACGGCGCGCATGAAGGTGGAGAACTCCCGGACCGGGCACTCCGCGGAACACACCTTCCTGGTGATCGCCGGAATGGGCATGGACGCCGAGGTGGTCGGCGACACGAATGACGGGCTGAAGAAGGCCGTGGGCTGGCTGGCCTACACCGAGGCGGGCGTCCGGCACCTTCCCGGGCGCCGCAAGAAAGTCTCCATCGCACTTGATGACGAGCCCGAACAGACCCGGAAGATCCGCAGCGTGCTATTCGCGAACTGCGGGCTGATACCCGGCGGAATCGACTTCATCCCGCAGGCCATGATCGATGACGCCATGCTGGACGTGGTGGTGATGAGCCCGCGCAGCGCGATCGGCTGGTTGGCGATGTACACAAAGATTGTCTTGAAGCACAAGAGAAACCTGCCCGTGATGAGCTACTACCGCTCCGGGAAGGTGACCATCCGGTGCGCGGAGCCCATGGCCACCCAGGTCGACGGCGATCCCTCGGGCCAGGCCACGAAGGTCACCGTTCAGGTGTCGCCGGGCTCGCTGCTGGTCCGGGTCAAGGACGGCGCCGGGCTGGTCCGGATCAAGGACGGCGCCGGCGGAGACTAGGCGCTGGCCGCCCTCTTCGCGGCTTCGTTCTTCGCATCCGCTGACTTTTTTGCCTCGGCGGCCGCCTTGGCGGCGCGGGCCTCGGACTGCTCGCGGATCATTGCCTGCTCCTCCTCGAAGCGCAGGCGGTCCGCACGGTCAGCGTCGTCGCCATCCCAGTCCTGGTTGTCGGCAGTCGGTTTGGGATTCACAATCATTCCCTGGCCGTCATTTTCTGTACTAGGACCCGCCATGACCGCTCCCTCCGTTAGGGGATATCCCCAATATGGATCAGGCAAGCATACGCACAGTTCCGAAGGCGTGGAAGTGCCCGGCGGGGCATTCGTCTACGCTCTAGGCGAAGCCTCCGCCGTATATTCCGGGAGCGCTGATGCCCCTTCAAGTATCTCTTTCACCCATGCATGTGCCGCTCGGAATGCCACGTCCGAGGTGTGCGGGGCGACCTCCGTGCGGTTCCCGTCGGCACGGCTGTAGGAACCGAGGAAACGGGTTGCCGGGCTGATCCGGTGCAGGCCGGCGAGGGCGTCCGCCATCCGCGCGTCGGCAGCGTGGCCGTCGGCGTCGATGCTGAAGAAGTAGTGGCCCAGGTACTGGCCGGTCGGCCTGGACTCGATCCGGCTGAGGTTCACGCCACGCGTGGCGAACTGATCCAAAATTTCCATCAGCGCTCCGGGTCGGTCCTGGGGCAGGGGCACCACCACGGTGGTCTTGTCCGCGCCCGTGCGCTCGGGCAACACGCCGGGGCGGCCCACGAGCACAAAGCGGGTGACGGCGCCGGGGTTGTCCCCGATGTTTTCCGCCAGCACGGCCAGGCCGGGCTGCTCCCGCGCCACGATCGGGGCGCAGATGGCGGCGTCGTAGTGTCCGTCGTCGTCCAGGAGCCCCAGCGCGGCCGCGGCCGTGGAAGAGCCGGGAATGTATTCCACGTCGGGAATATGGGCGTCGACCCAGAGACGGCACTGCGCCCAGGCATGCCCGTGGGTGGAGATGCGGCGGATCTCCTCGATCCGGACGCCAGGCCGGGCCACGAGGACGAAGCTGATCGGCACGAGTGCCTCGCGCAGGATCCGCAGCTCCTCGCCGGTTGCGATGGCGTCGAGCGTCGCGGTGACGCCACCCTCGACGGAGTTTTCGATCGGCACCATGGCGGCGTCGGCTGAGCCGTCGCGGACCTTATCCAGCGCCGTGTTCACATTCGACGACGGAATGCGGATGGCGTCCGCCGCGCCCGGAACCTGCATCAGGGCCGCCTCGGTAAAGGTGCCCTCGGGACCGAGGAATGTATACGTGACGGTGGATGCGGGCATCGGCTCTTCTTTCTTGGTTTACAGAACTACGGGCTTGAGTCCGTTGTCGGACACCAGCGGCATTCCGGTTTCAAGCCACTGGTCCATGCCGCCGGCCACATTCAGTGCAGAGTACCCCTGCCCCGCGAGCCACTGTGCGGCACGGAACGACCGGCCGCCGGTGCGGCAGATGACGTAGAGATCCTCATCCGGGTCAAGCTCCCCGATCCGGTCCGGAAGCTGGTCCATGGGAACGTGCAGCGCCCCTTCGGCGTGGCCTGCGACCCACTCGTAGTCTTCCCGGACGTCTAGGATTTTGGCCCCCCCGGGGATCTCAGACACGGTCACGGTATCGAAGTCGCTCATGTTCGTCCTTTCCTGCAATCGAGGTCTGCTCCCAGCGTATCGCCAGCCGCCGGGAGGCGCCGAAAGAAGCGGCACGTTACGCTTCTTGGGAGCGCAGAGGAGGCTCCATGGCAGCTGTACGTCCCGCGGTCCTGGCAAGCCCCGCGCCCCGCCCCCACCGGACATGCCCTCCCCTGGCCGCCGGGAGTGGACATAATGGCACCATGTCCGCGCCCGGGCTCGAAAAATGGGCATGTCCCCCTGCGGACGCCTCCGTTGTCGCGGCCGCACGGTTGGGGCCGCGCTGCGTTGGCTGACATCCACGAACTCTCGGCCGTCGAGCTCCGCAACGCGCTGCGGACCGGCGAACTCTCGGCCCGGCAGGCCACGGCCCATTTTTTGGCCCGCATCGGGGACGTCAACCCGCGCCTCGGCGCGTTCGTCACCGTCACCGCCGAGCAGGCCCTGAAGGACGCGGCCGCAGCCGACGACTTCCACGCGCACCGCGGGGCAAAGGGCGACGCGGGCCTGCCGCTGCTTCACGGCATGCCGGTCGCCTTTAAGGACCTGACCGATGTGGCCGGCGTCGTCACCACCCACGGCAGCGCCGCCCTGGAACACAGGCCCGCGTCGGCCGACGGCGCCTTGGCCGCCGCGCTCAGGGGCGCGGGGGTGGTGTCCCTGGGCAAGACCCAGGTTCCGGAGTTCGGGCTGACGGCGTACAGCGAGAACAAGATCGCGCCGCCCTCACGGAACCCCCATGCGCTCAGCCGCAGCTCGGGCGGATCCTCGGGAGGCAGCGCTGCCGCGGTGGCCGCAGGGCTGGTTCCTTTCGCCCCCGGGAGCGACGGCGGCGGCTCGGTCCGCATTCCGGCCGCGGCGTGCGGGCTGGTGGGCCTGAAACCGGGGCGGGGGCTGGTGCCCGCTGGGGAAAGCTCCGGCGATCCGGCCGGGCTGGTGGTGGCCGGCCCGCTGGCACGCTCGGCCGCCGACGCCGCCCTGCTGCTCGATGCGCTCGTGCCCGAGGCGGACGGCCCGGGCGCCGCAAGCTACCTCGAACTGGCAGCCCAAGAACCGCCCAGACTGCGGATCGGAGTGAGCCTGGACAGCCCGTGGCAGGCCGCCTTCCCGTTCACCCCGGACGGCGAGGCACTCGACGCCCTCCGGGAGGGCATCAGGCGCCTGGAGGCGGCCGGGCACGAAACCACGGAAGCCGGGATCCGCTACGACAACCGCTATCCGGCCGCGTTCACCACGGCCTGGACCGCCGCCGTCGGAAGTGCCCGCATCACGCCCCAGCGGGAGGCGCTCCTGGCCCCGCTCACCCGGACCTTCCGACGGCGCGCGCAGCAGCGGAGTACGGCAAAGCTCAACGAGTCGCTCGCGTTCCTGAGGCAGTTCCAGCGCGACACCGTGACCCAGTACGCCGCCTGGGACCTCATGCTGATGCCTGCCCTGGCGCAGACGCCCCGCCCGGTCGGCTGGTTCACCGGCGCGGGACATGGCGACGGCTACTGGCCGGCCGCCGAGTGGACTGCAGACGCCGACGACGACTACCGCAAGCAGTGTGAATATGCGCCGTGGTCCTCGATGGTGAATGTCTGCGGGCTGCCGGCGATCAGCATCCCGGTCCACTGGACCGGCGGCGCGAAGGGTGCCGGGCTGCCGATGGGCATCCAGCTGATCGGGCCGATGGGATCCGAGCCGCTGCTCCTGCAGCTCGCGGCCCAGCTGGGCTTCTAGCCGCGGTCGGGATGATTCCCGGGGCCGAATGCGTATACGGTTTACCTGAGCCTCGCCCGGGGCACGCGGTCAGGCCGTCCCGAGCGAAAGTCCAGAGACGAGAGGGATCAATGAAGATCACCGGTGCAGTACTTGAGGAAATCGGCCGGCCGCGCCCCTACGCGGGCTCCAGGCCGATCAGTATCTCCGAGGTCGAGCTGTCCGCGCCCGGGCCCACCGAAATCCTGGTCCGGCTCGAGGCCGCCGGAATCTGCCACTCGGACCTGAGCGTGGTCGACGGCAACCGCGTGCGCCCCGTGCCCATGCTGCTGGGCCATGAAGCGGCAGGACGCGTCGTCGAGATCGGTTCGGCGATCAGCGACCTGGAGCCGGGCCAGCGCGTCGTCATGTCTTTCCTGCCGCGCTGCGAGGAGTGCGAGAACTGCGCCGAAGACGGCCGCCTGCCCTGCACCGCGGGGTCAGAGAGCAACGCGGAAGGGACCCTGCTGCACGGGTCCATGCACCTGAGCCGCGACGGCGAGAAAATCTACCACCACCTGGGCGTCTCCGGCTTTGCCACCCACGCCGTGGTGGACCGGGCCTCCGCCGTGCCGGTCGGCGACGATATCCCGGCCGACATCGCCGCGGTCCTCGGCTGCGCCGTGCTCACCGGCGGCGGCGCCGTCCTCAACGCGGCCCGCCCCAAGCCGGAGGACAGCATCATGATCGTGGGCCTTGGCGGCGTGGGCATGGCGGCTCTGATCACGGCCGTCTCCCAGGGGATCGCGCGGATCGTGGCCGTGGACACCCTTGAGGAGAAGCTCGAGCACGCCCGGCGCCTGGGCGCCCATGAAACGTACACGCCGGCGCAGCTCATCGAAACGGGCGTCAAGGCCAAGTTCGTGATCGAATGCGCTGGCAACCCGCGCGCTTTCGAGACGGCTTTCGCCGCCACCGCGGTCGGCGGGACGACGATCACGGCCGGTTTGCCGTCCCCCGCCGCCCGCGCCGAGCTCTCCCCGCTGACCATCACCGCCGAGGCCCGGACTGTGATCGGGAGCTACCTCGGTTCGGCCGTCCCGTCCCGCGACATCCCCAGGTATGCCCAGCTCTGGCGGGAAGGAAAACTGCCTGTTGAGGAGCTCATTTCCGCGCGCATCGCCCTGGCCGACATCAACGAGGCGATGGACCAGCTCGCAGACGGACGAGCGGTCCGCCAGGTCATCATGTTCGACGCCGCGGACGCCGCCGAGGGCAAGGACTCGCCCTGAGAACGGCCGTGGAACCCGGCGTGGCATGATTTGCCTGCGACTGCCGCGAATGTGACAACCCGCGTCACAATGTGAGCATTAAAAAAATGAGCACAACTCATTTAGCCGATCCCCCCGCTGCAACGCCGGGCGACACCTCCTTTTTCGGCCACCCCAAAATGCTGGCCAGCCTGTTCTCCGTGGAAATGTGGGAGCGATTCTCCTTCTACGGCATGCAGGGCATCCTCCTCTACTACATGTACTTCACCGCCGCCCAAGGCGGCCTGGAGATCGAGCAGGGCCTGGCCGCCGGCCTCGTCGGCGCCTACGGCGGCGGCGTCTACCTCTCCACCATCCTCGGCGCCTGGCTCGCGGACCGGATCTTCGGTTCGGAGCGCGTGCTGTTCGGCTCCGCCATCCTGATCATGGCCGGCCATGTCGCGCTGGCCCTCGTCCCGGGGATCCCCGGCCTGATTGCCGGGCTCGTGCTGGTCGGCGTCGGCTCCGGCGGGCTGAAGGCGAACGCCACGGCCCTGGTGGGCAGCCTCTACGGCGAGAAGGACGAACGCCGCGACGCCGGTTTCTCCATCTTCTACATGGGCATCAACGCCGGCGCGCTGATCGGCCCGCTGGTCACCGGCTGGCTGCAGGAAAGCCGGGGCTTCCACTGGGGCTTCGGGGCCGCCGCCGTCGGCATGGCCGTGGGCCTGGTCATCTACGCGCTGGGCCGGAAAAAGCTGCCCGAAGAGGCCCACCGGGTACCGAACCCCCTCCCGGCCGCGGAACGCACCCGGTACGGCCTGGTTTTCGCCGGCATCGCCGCCATCGTTGCCGCGCTGCTCCTGACCGGCACCGTCAACGCCGAGAACCTGGCCATGTCCATGGCCTACGCGGCGATCGGCGCCTCTGTGCTGTACTTCGCCCTGATTTTCAGCAGCAAGAAGGTCAATGCCGCCGAGCGAGGACGGGTGGCCGCCTTCATCCCGCTGTACATCGCCTCGGCCGCCTTCTGGGCACTGTTCCAGCAGCAGTTCACCTTCATCGCTGTGTACTCGGAGGAGAAGCTGGACCGGAACCTGCTTGGCTGGGAAATAACGGCCGCCTGGATCCAGTCCATCAACCCGGTATTCATCATCATCTTCGCCGGTGTCATGGCTGCCCTCTGGACCAGGCTGGGCCACAAGCAGCCCGGCTCGGCACTGAAGTTCTCGATCGGCCTCTTCGTGATGGGCCTCGCCTTCCTGGCCTTCATCCCGCTGGCCGGGGAAGGCAAGACGCCGCTGCTGGCCCTGGTGGGTATCTTGTTCCTGTTCACGCTCGCGGAACTGTTCCTCTCCCCCATCGGCCTGTCCGTCACCACCAAGCTGGCCCCGAAGGCCTTCCACACCCAGATGGTGGCGCTGTTCTTCCTTTCCGTCTCCCTGGGCACGACCCTGGCCGGCATCCTGTCCGGCCTGTACAACCCGGACGACGAACTGCCGTACTTCATCGGCGTCGGCGGCACGGCCATGCTGATTGCCGTGGGCCTGGCTGCCGCCTCGCCAGCTATCAAGAAGCTCATGGGCGGCGTGCGCTGAGCCGGTGAGTCCAAGGCAGCGGCCGCCGCTTGAGTCGCGCGTGTACGTCCCCGCCCGGGGCGTCCGACGCCGGACTCATGCCGGCGGGGTGTCGCTGACGGCGTGGCGCGGGCGAAGCTATCCGCCCGCACCACGCCGCGGTCGGCGGCGGCGAAGTGTCTTGGCTAGCTGCCGGACGCGGCCGTGCCGCGACGAAGTGCCGCCGGGTCCGCCCTAGACCCTGTAACCGCTGTAGGGCGCGCTGCCGATGAGAAGGGCCAAGGCCGCGATGGCCAAGACGGTGAGCGCAATTCCCAGGTAGCCCAGCACCAGGCCCGCGATGGCCATGCCACGGCCGCTCGGCTCCCGCTTCAGGGCCATGTGGCCCAGAATGACTGCAGCAATCTGGGGAAGGATGAAGAACCCGAACCCGATGAAGACTGCGATGCCGCAGCACAGGCTGGCAATGCTGAGGACCTTGGACTCGGCGGGAACACCGTAATACGCGGGCTGGCCGTAGGCGTTGTAGGGGCTACCCGGCTGGCCGTACTGCTGCCCCGGGGCCAGGTAGGGCTGCTGGCCCGGCGCGCCGTAGGCAGCGCCGTAAGGAGAGGTGTCGTGCGGGGTGGCGCCGTGCGGGGTGGCGGCGTGCGGGGTGGCGCCGTACTGCCCCGCTGGCTGGCCGTAGCCCGGCGCCGCCTGGCCGTACGGCTGGTCCTGCTGCTGGCCGTAGTCCGGTTCCTGGAAGTGGGGTCCTGCCGGCGACGCAGGAGCGGGCGGAGTCTCTGATCCCTGCGGCGGATGGTACGGCGGCGGCTGGTGGCCCTTCGGCGCCTGGCCGCTGCCCGGTGTCGGCTGATCAGTCATGGAAATCCCCTCTTAAGTATCTGCATCAAGACTACCGCCGCCGGTTCTGGCGATCCGGGCATTCTTGCGTCACAGGGATCGGATTCCGGCCAAAGCATGTCGCCCCCCGCCGTCGTCTGGCATGCTAATTCCATGGCTAGCCGCGCGGGCACTGTTGCCCTACCCCAAGACCTTGTTGACCTCACTGCGCTCCTGGATGCGTACTACGATGTTTCGCCGGATTTGGACGACCCCGGCCAGCGGGTGGCCTTCGGCACCTCGGGGCACCGAGGCTCGAGCCTGAAGGCATCCTTCAACGAACCCCACATCCTGGCGATTACCCAGGCGATCGTGGAATACCGCGCGGGCCAGGGCATCACCGGCCCCCTGTATCTGGCCAAGGACACCCACGGGCTGAGCGAACCGGCCCAGAACTCCGCGCTTGAGGTGCTCGCTGCCAACGGCGTCAACGTCCTGATCGACGCCCGGCACGGCTACACCCCCACGCCGGCGCTGAGCCACGCCATCCTCATCCACAACCGGAACGCGCCTGCCGGGGCGCCGCAGGCAGACGGCATCGTCATCACCCCCAGCCACAACCCGCCCGGCGACGGCGGCTTCAAGTACAACCCCCCGCACGGCGGCCCGGCGGACACGGACGCCACCGGGTGGATCGCCAACCGCGCCAACGAGCTCCTGAAAAACGGCCTGCACGGGGTCAAGCGTGTTCCGGTCGCCGAAGCGCTCAATGCCGGCACCACCGGGAAGTTCGACTTCCTCAGCAGCTACGTGGACGACCTCCCCTCGGTTCTGGACCTGAACGCCATCCGCGAGGCCGGCGTCCGCATCGGAGCAGACCCCATGGGCGGGGCATCCGTTGACTACTGGGGTGAGATCGGCGAACGCCACCACCTCAACCTCACCGTGGTGAATCCCACCGTGGACCCGCAATGGGCGTTCATGACCCTGGACTGGGACGAGAAGATCCGGATGGACTGCTCCTCGCCGTCGGCGATGGCTTCGCTGATCAACCGGATGTCGGACGGCGCCAAGTTCGACGTCGCCACCGGCAACGACGCCGACGCCGACCGCCACGGCATTGTCACGCCCGACGCCGGGCTGATGAACCCCAACCACTACCTGGCCGTCGCGATCGACTACCTCTACCGCCACCGGACCGGCTGGAACCCGCAGTCCGTGATCGGCAAGACCCTGGTGTCCTCCTCGATCATCGACCGCGTTGCCGAGAGCCTGGGGCGCAAGCTCGTTGAGGTCCCCGTGGGCTTCAAGTGGTTCGTTCCCGGCCTGCTCTCCGGTGAAGGGGCATTCGGCGGCGAGGAATCCGCTGGCGCCTCCTTCAACAAGATGGACGGCAGCGTCTGGACCACGGACAAGGACGGCATCCTGCTGGCGCTGCTGGCCTCGGAAATCACCGCTGTCACAGGCAAGTCGCCCTCCCAGCTCTACAAGGGCCTCACGGAGAAGTTCGGCGACCCGGTCTACGCGCGGATCGACGCCGCAGCCACCCGGGAGCAGAAGGCCGCCCTGGGCAAGCTCTCGCCGTCGGATGTCACCGCTACCGAGCTGGCGGGCGAGACGATCACCGCCAAGCTGACGGAGGCGCCGGGCAACGGCGCACCCATCGGCGGGCTGAAGGTGGTCACCGAAAACGCCTGGTTCGCGGCGCGGCCCTCCGGCACCGAGGACGTCTACAAGATCTACGCCGAGTCCTTCAAGGGCGCGGATCACCTCAAGCAGGTCCAGGCCGAGGCCAAGGCGCTGGTGGACGGCGTTATTTCCTAGTACGCGGGCGCCGTGCGCGGCCGGTGGACGCAGTACGCGGGCCGCGTACTGCGTCCGGCCGGCAGCCCCGTCAGGCCGGTTCGTCCTCAAGGAGGCTGGCGGCCAGTACCCAGCGGTCCCTGCCGAGAGTTTTGGCCCGGTAGAGGGCGGCATCGGCAGAGTCGATCATCGCTTCAAGGTCCACCCGGCCCGGAGCGGTGGAGGCGATGCCGTAGCTCACCGTGGGCAGACGGGGAATCACCGGCGACTCCAAGGCCTGGAGCCGGCTGCTGATGTCTGCCGCGAGTTCTCCTGCCCGTTCCGGGGTCATGCCCGGCAACAGGAGGATGAATTCCTCTCCGCCGTAGCGGCCCACTAGGTCCGTGGAGCGCACCGCGGAGGTGCACGCATCCGCGAACACCTGCAGCGCGACGTCTCCGGCGGAGTGCCCGAACTCGTCATTGATGGCCTTGAAATGATCCAGATCGGCCAGGATCAACGCGGCCGTTGTCCTGGCCCGCTTGAGGCGGCGAAGTTCATCCTCGGCCAGGTCCAGGAATGCGGTGCGGTTGAGCAGCCCGGTCAGGCCGTCCACGGTAGCGCGCGCCCGCAAATCCTGCGTCAATTGCTCGTTACTCAGTTCGGCCATGGTGAAAGACGCCACGACCAGGAGCACGGCGGAGAAAACAGTGGTCGTTGCCGATCCGAAGACGGAAAGGAACACGGGCCCCTCGGGCCCGTCCGCGACGAAGGCCACCAGGCGGCCCAGGTAAAACAGGGCAAGGATTCCCGAGCCCACGGCGAGCACGCGGTGCACGCGCGAATACGTGGAGTCCAGCCGCAACAGCTCCAGGCACGCCAGCCCGGTCAT
>JAODMV010000056.1 GCA_025464875.1 Arthrobacter sp.
ATGGACGTCAACATCACCAAGGAAAAGAAGCTCACCAACATGCGTGCCGCTTCCTCCGACACCTTCGAGAACCTGACGCCGCCGCGCGACCTGACCCTCGAAGAGTCCCTCGAATTCGCCCGCGAAGACGAGTGCGTTGAGGTCACCCCGGAATCCATCCGCATCCGGAAGCTCATCCTGGACGCCAACCAGCGCGCCAAGTCCAACCGGGCCCGCGCCAAGTCCTAGTTCCGGCGTTCCTCACTGGGACAAGGGATAGCTTGTGAATGAGAAAGCTGCCGGCACGGCACGCGGCCTAGCCGCCGCCGTGCCGGCAGCTTTCTTCGTTGCCGTGGCAGGAACCGCCCTGCACCGGCACGACATCCTGATCGGCGGCGTCGAGCTTTCCTGGGGGGCGGCTGCCGCCCTGCTGCTCCTGGCTTCCGTGGAGCTCTGGCTCGGGGCGGCCTTCGGTTCGCTCGTCCCGACGGCGGCCTGCGGGGCCCTCTGCTACGCGCTGGCGGGCTGGTGGAGCACGCTGGAGAACGGCAAGCGCCTCGTGATCGGCGACACCGCCGGGAACCTCTGGATCTACGGCATCGCCGTCGTCACGGCGGCCATGCTGGTCTGGGCCCGGCGGTATAGGATTCCGCCCGGCTGAGGCCCGCACCCCCTCCCCGGCGGGACATGCCCATTCTTCGATCCCGCGGATGGGCCCAGTGGCATCATGTCCCCTCCTCGCGCCCGGCAAGGGGCATGTCCCGGGCTGAGTGTTGGACATGCCCCTTCCAGGGCGCCGAGGTCGGGACATGGACTGTCCACATAGCGCCGAACCGCGCTGTTCCCGCCGCGTCCGCCGGGGGCACCATGGCGGCATGGTCAACATCATCGAGGTGCTCTCACGATACGACGGCGTCGCCCGCGCCAAACACCTGGCCGCGGCCAACGTCTCCGGCTTCCAGCTCAAGGCGGCTCTGGCCAGCGGGGCGGTTTCCCGGGTGGCGCTGGGCGTGTACGCGGTGCCCGGTGCGGATGTTCAGCTCGTCTCCATCCGCTCGCTTCCGGCCGAGCCCGCGTGCGTCACCGCTGCGCAGTTCCAGGGGCTCTGGGTTCTTGAAGCCCCCGGCGTGCCGCATGTCGCGCTCACCCACAGCCGCACCTACCCGGGATTCGTCTGCCACAGGTCGGCCGCCGCCCCGACGCTGATGGACTCCGTGGTTCAAAGCCTGCGGTGCCTGCCGGAACTCGATGCCCTCGTCGTCGCCGAATCCGCCGTCGTGCTCAAAGGACTTCCGCTGTCCGGGCTGCGCCAGCGGCTGGACGGCCGCAATGACGGCCGGGAACGCCGGATTGTGGCGGGCATCGTCCCGCAGTCGCAGTCCATCATCGAGTGCATGGCCAGGTATCTCTTGCGGCGGGCCGGGTTCCACGTCGAGTCGCAGGTCAACATCCCAGGCATGGGGCACCTGGACCTCATGGTCGACGGAAGACTCGGCATCGAAACGGACGGTGCCGGCTTCCATATGGACAGGACCAGCTTCGAAGAAGACCGGCGGCGGTGGAATGTCACCACGCGCTTGGGGATCCCGACCCTCATCGTGAGCTACCCGCTGCTCAAGAACCGCCCGCACGAATTCATCGCCACGGTCCGTGAAGCGCTGAACAGGCTCTCCGCTGCCGCCTAGCAATGGACATGCTCTCCGGGACGCCGCGACCACCACTGGACATGCTCCATCTTGGCGGCCATGGATGGGCATAGTGCAGACATGTCCATTGCCCGCCCGCTGGGGAGGACATGCCCATCGGCGGGGAGGGCACGTCCATCGCCGGCCGGCGGGGGAGGGCATGTCCACCGGAGGGCGGGGAGGGCCCGGATGCTCAGGCTTGGAGCCGTGTCCGGCTCAGGACGGGGGCTGGCGCGGGGTGCGGCGCGGCGGTGCGGGCGGAACTTCCTTCGCGGCCACCACCAGCGGCAGCGCAACGACGACGTCGGCGTGCCGGGTGCGGACGGTGCACTCGCCGTCGGCTTTGTCCACCAGTTCGCCCAGCGCGTCCGTGAGCCCGCCCTCGATCCGGTACCTGACCACGACACGGGTGCCGAGGGGCGCCCCGGAGAGGAACTGTTGCGGCAACGGCATAGGCGAACTCACCAGTTCATACTAAGACGAAGAGGCCGTGTGACGCCCGGCTAGGTTCGCGGCGACAGGCTGGGAGATAATAGGCTCAGAAGTCAGCATCCCGGCGCTCAGGCCGGGAGAACTATCCGGCCGGTCGCCGGAACCAACGTGGAGAGGTCGGGACGTGACGTACGTAATCGCGCAGCCGTGTGTAGATGTCAAGGACAAGGCATGTATTGAAGAGTGCCCCGTCGATTGCATCTATGAGGGCGAGCGTTCCCTGTACATCCACCCGGACGAGTGCGTGGACTGTGGTGCCTGCGAGCCGGTCTGCCCGGTGGAAGCCATCTACTACGAGGACGACACCCCCGAGGAATGGGCCGACTACTACAAGGCCAACGTCGAGTTCTTCGACGACCTGGGTTCCCCGGGCGGGGCCGCGAAGATCGGCAACACCCACACGGACCACCCCATGATCGCCGCCCTGCCGCTGCAGAACCAAGAGAGCTAGGGCGGCGCTTCGGTGACATCCGCGCTGCGCAGTTTCGGTCTCAGCCTGCCCGATTACCCGTGGGAGGCGATGGCGCCGTACCTTGCCAGGGCA
>JAODMV010000130.1 GCA_025464875.1 Arthrobacter sp.
CGTATTCCTTCGCCTCAAAGAGGGCATCACCGAGCCTTGAGGGCATGCGCATCATGGTTGTGACGGTGGAGCGGGATGCAAGCGTGGCCTGGTTTTGTTTGTTCTGCGCTGTCCGGATGAGCCGGCCAATGATCCTGTCGTGCAGATCGATGATTTCGTCGGTGACGGTTGCCATGCTTTCCACTGCCACGGCAAAGAGAGTCGCGTACCGGCGTGCGGGTTCGAACCTGGCCAGATCCGCCGCGGTCACGGAGGCACCCTCCCGGGCAAGCTTTAGCAGCCTGTTCCGGTGAACCAGCCGGCCCGCCGCCCACGGGAGATCAAGGGCACGCCAGGTAGTGAGCCGGTCGGTGTGCTCGTTCATCGCCCGTGCGTTGGCGCGCAGCGGTGCCTGCCGCAGCCAGCCGATTTCAGTCGATGAACTCTCGGGGCGGAGGAGAAGCAACCCGTCCAGTCGTTTGCAGTGGTCCACGGGCAACTGCTCACACAGAGTGGCGTAAATGTTCCGGTTCGCCTTGGTCAGGGCCTGAGCGCAGGCCCGTTCAATGACGCTGACGCCTGCAATTCCGAACGCTGACATGCCCAGATACGCGCGGATCTCTCTTCCGTGCTCCTGCCGCGTTTCCTCACGGGTTCCATACTCGTCCCAGGCCTCGGATGAAACGGACGGACGGGACGCCAGCCAGGAAACGACTTCAAGTGGCACTTGGGTATCTTCGGCCAGCCGGATCCCCGGGTGACGCAGTAGAGCCAGTTGGACGCTGAAGCCCAGCTTGTTCGCGTCTCCGCGACGCTGGCGGACCAACGACATATCCGCCTCACTGAGCGTGTAACGGGCTGCAATGTCCTCTGCTCCAGTGGGTATTGCCAGAATACGGCTACGCTCGGCAGCCGTGAGCAAGGAACGCAGAGCCACTTCAGAAGTCCTTATCTGCTACCCCGCCGTGCCCCGCGGACATGCTGCCGTTCTGCTGTGACATGCAAGGCCCCTCGTTCATGGTTTGGCGAGGTGCCGGTAGATGGCGGGCCGGGTGACGCCGAACTCCTGGGCGATGTGCTCGACCGTGTGTGCACGCTTGCCGTCGGGCCCCTTTTCTTCATACATTTCCCGCGCCAGCCTCACCTGGCGGGGGCCTAGTTTTCGTTTCTGCCCGCCGGTCCGCCCCCGCGCACAGGCAGCGGCCAGACCGTCACGGGTCCGTTCAGACATCAGCGCGCGTTCGAACTCGGCGATCGAGCCAAGTATTTGGAAGAATATCCGCCCCAGCGCAGTGGAGGTATCGATGCCCTGGTCCAGGACCACCAGGTCAACACCACGCACCTGCAGCGTGGTGGATAAATCGATGAGGTTTTCCAGCGGCCGCCTGAGCCGGTCGAGTTTGGTGACGATGAGCTGATCACCGGGCCGGTTGGCCGAGAGCAGCGCTTTGTCGAGTTCGGGTCTGCGGGCGAGTTTTCCGGAGGCTGTGTCAATGAAGATCTGCTCACAGCCGGCCACTGTCAGGGCGTCGTGCTGGGCTTCGGGGTGCTGGTCATGGGTTGAAACCCGTCCGTATCCGATACGCATCCCCAAAATGTATTAGTAACCCGGCTGGACGTTACATAGGAGGGTACACGCGAAGCATTACAAATGAGGCCCCGTGCTTCCGCACTTCTTCGAACTCGACTTGGAGTGTATTGCGAACGATCATTACCGGACGCCACGCTGGCTTAGCGTCGGACATTTGACTAATTCCCAAGCCGCCCCTCCTCCTAGGAGTGGAGACGTGGAACCCCTTTCTAACGTTTCCTTATTTCCTCAGGGATCTATTGACGGGAAAAAGCAAAAAGTACGTTACCACCGTTCGCGAGCTCGTCGATGAGACGGACAATGAGCGCTAGCTACCAGTACTGGGTGGCTAGGGGCGCTCTATGGACTGATTCGAAGGACAAATACGCAGTTTTGGGGAAGGGTTTCGACAGGACTGGCGTAGGAGTGCAGTCTGGGCTGGATGTAGCTGCTAATTTCGAAGGACGGGCTATGCCCGCTTAGCGAATTCTTTGTATCTTAGCCAGTGAAGGGTCCCTAATGCGTAGCCTCACTTGAGTGTCACTCCCGCTGGAGTTCGCCGTCCCATCGAATGCTTTGGCAGACAATTACACCGCGGTTGTAGCCCACTCCGCACCCTAACGTCGAGTCTGTTGGCGCCCCCCGTATCTTTCCGCCGTCGGCTTGACCCTCCCTTTCCCTCTTTCCCTTCCTGAGGACATCCCTATGCCCGTTTCTGCATCCCCGACCATCGCTGCCCCTGTGGCGCCCCAGGTCGCCACCACCGTTTCCTTCGCCATGAAGGCGGAATCTGCCACCGACACGTCGGTCTCCGAGCTGAGTCCGGCGCGGCTGCGTGCGGCGAAAAAGGCCTACACCACCCGTTTCCTCGCTCAGCGCCTGGCCGTCAACGCAGGCGGCTACCACCTGCGCCAGGCCGCCCCGCAGCCAGGGGACGTCGTGCTGGCCCGTGTCGTGGAGATCGGGCACCACACCAAGCTTGAAGGCCCGCAATCGAGGCGCCAGTCGCTGTTCGTCGGTGATGAGATCCTGGTGGCCTACGGCAACCGCTACGCCCCAGACCAGTTCCTCGCCGAAGTGCCATCCGACCTTCGCCGGTGCCAGCTGGTCGCCGCCGGCGGGTTGGCCGGTCTGGTGACCGAGAGCCACGCCAAGATCCAGGCGGCCACCGAGATCCAGCCCCTAGGCCTGCTGGCTGACGACTCCGGGTTGGTGAACCTGCAACGACTGGCTCCGCTGTCGGCTACCAAGACACCTGATCTCACCGGCCGCCCGCCGGTCATCGCGGTGCTGGGCACCTCCATGAACTCCGGGAAGTCCACCACTCTGGGATGCCTCGTGAGGGGACTGTCCGCTTCGGGGCTGAAGGTCGCCGCCGGGAAGGCGACCGGCACCGGCTCCGGCAACGACGCCCACCTGTTCACCGACGCCGGGGCAAGCCTGGTGCTGGACTTTACCGATTTCGGGCACCCGACCACCTATAAGCTCGACTACGATCAGGTCCGTGCCCTGTTGCTGAGCATGATCGACGCGCTCACCCTGTGCTCTCCCGAGGTGGTGGTGGTGGAGATCGCCGATGGTGTCTATCAGGCCGAGACCGCCCGGCTGCTCAACGACCCGGCCTTCCACGCCGTCGTCGACCACGTGCTTTTCTCCGCCGCCGACGCCCTTGGTGCAACCGCAGGGCTGCAGCTGCTGGCCCGCGCCGGTGTGCCGGTCGCGGCGGTCTCCGGGGTGCTCACCGCCTCGCCGCTGGCCGCCCGAGAAGCCTCCGCCATGATTGACACTCCCGTCATCGAGACCTGGGACCTGTGCCGTCCCGAGGTTGCGCTGAACCTGCTGCCGGCCCGGAAGTAACCTTGGCCGGGCTGCCGAAACTGCTGCGCGGCAAACGCCGGGCCCTCACCGCGTTGCTGATCGGCACCGGTGTGGGCTCAGCGACCGCCGCCGGGGCGACCGCGCTGCTGATGATGCTCCTGATCGATCCAGGAACCCACAACACCGCAACGGTCGTGGCCGGGCTGACCGCCGCCGCCGTTGCCGTCGGAGGGCTGCGCGCCGTGGAACGGGTACTAGCGGAGAAACTGGGCCAGGACTACATCCACGAGATCCGCACAGGGCTCGTGAAGGCAGCGTTGAGAGCCGAGCGCGGCCCCTCGGCCGGCATCACCATCGCCCGGGCGACCAACGACCTGGCCAGTGTGCGCAACTGGGTCTCCCAAGGCATCAGCCCCTTAATCGTGGGCATCCCGTTGGTCCTCGGAGCCACAGCGTTCGTCTGGGCGCTGTCCCCCGCGCTGGCCGCAGCGGTGGCCCTGCCGCTGGTCCTGCTGGCCGGTGTGCTCGCTTTCCTGGCGCGCGCAGCCTACAGCCGCGCCCGTACCCTTCGCCGCCGGCGCGGCCGGCTGGCGGCCCACCTGGCCGACACCCTCGCGGCCGCCACGACGATCAAGGCCGCCAGCGGGCAGGCACGAGAGATGCGCAGGATCACCACACTGAGCTCCACCGTGGCCGAAGCCGCCGTCCACCGGGCGAGGATCGCCGGCTACATTCGTGGTGCGGCCGCCACGGCAGCAGCCACCGGGGTCGCCGCCACCGCCGCCACGGGGGTCTGGCAGGGCATCGACACCGCGACCATCATCGCGGCGATGACGATCCTGGGCATCATCGCCGCCCCGGTCACCGACATGGGCCGGGCGGTGGAATACCACCAGAACTTCAGAGCCGCCCGCAGAATCCTCGCCCCCGCCCTGGCCGCCGACCCCGCAGAGCCGGACCCGGCGCCACCGGCCGAGCAACGGGCCCGCACGGAACCGTCCAGTGACCAAGGCCAGCTGAAGATCACCGGGATCGCCCCCCGCCGATGCTGCCCCGCCGAGCCACTGGACGCTCAGGCGGGTGAACGTATCGAGCTCCACGCCGACGGCCCCGATGAGGCCACGGCCGTCTTCGAGACCATCATCGGCCTGCGCCTCTCCACCACCACCCAGGTCCTCATCAACGGGGTCGACCTGCACACCACAGACCCCACCCGACGCCGCCAGCTGGTCGGCTACGCGGTCGCCGGGGCTTCCCTAGAACGCGGCACCATCGCTCGCGCGGTCCGATACCGCCGCCCGGACCTACACCCCGACCACGGCACCGCCGCCCTGGAACAGGTCGGACTCACCGAGATCATCGCCCAACTGCCCGACGGACAATCCACCCGCCTCACCCGCGGCGGCGAGCCCCTGACCACCTCCGCACGCGCCAAACTTCTGCTGGCCCGGGCAACACTGGGCTCACCCGCGCTGCTGCTGATCAACCGGCTGGACCAAGACCTCGACGACAACGGCCGAGCCCGACTTGACGCCCTCATCACCGACTACCCCGGAACCGTCATCACCTACTCCACCCGATCAGACACCAAGCTTGGCACCACCCGCACCTGGCGGGTCACCTGTCCCACCCCACACTGAACCCCAGACACTGCGGACGGACCGGGGTTGTAATGCCCCTACCGGCAGGGCCCGCATTCGTCGCAAACGAAATATGGCTCGACCAACACACTGTCTCCGATGGAAAGCCCGATGACGCCCTCGCCGAGTTCCTCAACGGTCCCGGAGAATTCGTGACCCAAGGTGACCGGGGCTGACTCGCCAGTAAGTGGATGGGGACGACCGGGCGGCGGGATGAAGATGGGCCCTTCGAGGAATTCGTGTAGATCCGTGCCGCAGATTCCGCACCATGCGACGGCGATCTTCACCGCCCCCGGGCGCAACTCCGGCCCGGGAATGTCCTCTATCCGCACATCCTTGCGACCGTGGAACCGTGCTGCTTTCCTGGTGTGGCACCTTCGCCTCGCGGACCGCGGGGGCGCAACCCGGCGGCGCGTCTGCGGCCTCTGTCCATTGGGTTGTCCAAGCAGGCAACTTGTAGTCCATTTTCCTTTCCCGGGCAGTGGTTGTCACGGCCAGCCCCGGGCAGTGCGGGTGGTGCATGAGTGGAGGCTGAGCGACGGCGCGACCAGCGTTGTATGGCCTCCGTGGGCGCGAGCAACCGCCCAAAACCTGCCCACGGCGGTCACGATCATCACTAAGGAACGGGCGCGACACCGGGGCAGCCTTGGCCCTGCGGATTCCGGATGCAGTCGTCGGCATAGTTCCGCGTGATTGAGCGCCAAACGCTGACGGTCTGTGGCGGTGAGCTGAACTGGCCTTGGCCCGGGATGGGCAGAGGCGGCCCGTCATTGACGGAGTACGTCCCCTGGAAGTGGGTCGTCAACACCACGGGAAAGTCGCCGGTCTGGGTGTAAACGTGGCTCGTGAGGGTCTTTTCGCCCCAACGATCCTGCGGAAGCGGCGCGCCGGCCGCGGTCTGGGGTCCGAGTGATGTGCCGTCCCCGTAGCTCCAGGTGTATTGGACGGGCTTGGCAATGATTGAAACATTTTGACCGAGCATGTCGACGCTGAATGTTTGCTCTGCTGCCTCGGCGTAGAAGTTTGTCTCGGCGCCCTTCAGTGTGTGCGGATTTGGTTGCATGACTGAGACGCCAGCGAGGACTGGTAGTTGCTCGAATTTCGTCTGTATCTGCGCGGCAATTTTGCCCAGCACGTCGTCAGGCTTTGCGGAGTAGACGCAGCGGTCCGGAGCTATTACTGACCATATCGGCGGGGAAAATACTCTAAGGGATGAGTACCATCTGACAGCACGACCATCCTTCCCTCGGTCGCACCTTACCGCACCAGCCAAACATGCGATGTCGAAATTATTCTTGGCCTCGTCAAGGCAAAGATACTCAAATTTATAGACATTGGGATTTTCCGGCACACCACTTGGCGCATCCACCCACACACCAGCACCGGCATCGTAACGCCAAACTCCAAGTCCAGACTTACTCCAGGAAACTTCTGAATCATCGGCCGCGGCAGACAGCGGGGTCAAGATCAGAGCTGCGAACGCAAGGAGGATCGCAACAGCTAATCGCGATACGACACCCCCGGCATCCAGGGGTTTAACCCCCGAGTCGGTCAACATTCTGTACCGCCCAAGTTCCTTTTTCGTATCGCACTACCATCAAATCTCCTAGCATCGCGGATTCCGTAACCGTCTGGCCATCAGTGCCGTCTGCGTTCTTCAACAAACCGGCCTTTTGTTGGGATTGGACGGCCACCTGGAAGTCGCCGTC
>JAODMV010000081.1 GCA_025464875.1 Arthrobacter sp.
GGGGTCGAAGTCCTTGAAACAGTCGCCGAGCCGGAAGTCCAGCGCGCTCACCCCTTCCAGCGGCAGCGCGTCACGGGCGGCGGGGACGGCCGACGACGGAGCGGCGGGGGAGTCTTCCCCGGCGGCCGGCCGAGTGCCGCCGCCGAGCACGGACGAGGCCCACCAGATCAGGAGCCCCAGCACGGCGAGCCCTGCGGCGGCCGCGGCCACCCTCGGCAGGCCCTGCCGCCGGACCCAGGCGCCCAGCTGGGCAGCCCGCTGGGCGAGCATCTTGCCGGTCCCGGACAGTGCGGCGGCGCCGATCGCCAGGCCGGCCCTATTTGCGCCCGAAGGGCTTCCCGCTTGCTCGCGGCCGCCTTCCTGGTCTGCCGGGGGCGCCGGCGGCCGCACGGGCGGCGGGGTGGAGGGCAGCGCGGATGTCGGCGGTGCCGAAGGATGCGGCGGGACGGGCCCGCTGGCCGGCGCGGGGGCCGGAGACGCCGGTGGCTGCGACGGAGCGGCCGGCGCTGCAGGCCCTTCGGGCTGGCCGGCAGGGAGGCTCTCGGGCAGCCCTGCGTCGCCTTGCCTTGCGTTCTCTTCGGTCACTGAGAATTCACCACTTCCGTGCGTTTGAGCCATGGCGGGAGGCCCGGCGCCGTGGCCCGCTTCCGGGAGTCCACCATGAAACTCTATCCAAGAAGCCCGCCCGGACGCATGCCCGAAGGGCGCGGTCGGGGCTCCGGGAGACGCCACGCTGTCCACAGGGGCCGCGCTGGCGAGCAGCCAGGGCCGAAAGCATGTAATCTAGGTGTACGACAAATTGACCAAACATTCCGGGGCCTCACCGATCGCCAAGGTGACCACCTCCGGTCCAAGTACAAAAGGGGGTCACGCCATGGGGCGCGGCCGTCAAAAGGCAAAAGCTACCAAGCAGGCTCGGGACATCAAGTACTACTCCCCGAACACTGACTATTCGGCCCTTCAGCGCGAGCTCACGGGCCCGGGAAGTCGTGCCACGAGCCACTTCGCAGATGATCCGGTCGAACCGGATTATTCGGCATATGTGGATAAGTACGCGGACGATTTGGAAGAAGACGACGACGAGGTAGATTCCCGTCGCATAGGTTAGTCGACCTTCTTTCCGGCCTTCCTTTCCATCCAGGGGTGCCGGCCAATGATTAGCAGGCCCGTCGGCCATTCCCGTCATGGGTGTGGCCGGCGGGCTTTTTCCTGCCCTGATGCCGCCCGTGGGCTGCTCCGCCCCGCGCCAACTCTCAGACGACAGCCTGACACAGAGGTGGATGCGTCGAGCCGGCGTGCTTCCCTCGAGACGGAGGATCGGCCACCCGCCGAGAAACTATCGAAAGGATTGTCATGAGCATCCGCACAGGATTTGCTGAGGGCGAGGTCTGCTGGACGGACCTCCAGACCAGGGACGTGGAAGCGGCGAAGGCCTTTTACGCGGCGGTCTTCGGCTGGCGCTACGAGGACTTGCCCACGCCCGACGGCCGGAGCTACTCCCAGGCGTTTCTGGACGATGCGCTTGTCACCGTGATCGCCCCGCAGAACCCGCAACAGGAAGCCGCCCGGCTAGATGGCCAGTGGAATGTATATTTTGCCGTCAACGACGCCCAGCAGCTGGCCGCGGAGGTGCCTCACGCCGGCGGAACACTTGAATTCGGTCCGGAGGCCGTTAACGGCACGGGCGTGATGGTTTTCTTTGCCCCGCCCGGCGGTGGCACCACGGGTGCATGGCAGACGGGAAGTCACTTCGGCGCCGCCCGCACCCACGAGCCGGGCGCCCTTGCCTGGGCCGAGCTGCTCACGCCGGAGCCGCAGGCCGCCGTCGGATTCTTCCAGCAGCTGTTCGGGCATGAGGTGACCGAGTACCCGCAGGACGACGGCGGCACATACGCCACGCTTCTGGTGGACGGCACCGAGGTCGCCGGCATCGCGCCCCTGCTGGCCGACGCGGACGCCAGAGCCGGATGGCAGGTCTATTTCGCTGTCTCCAACGTCGCGGACGCGGTGGAGGCGGCCGTGGCCGCGGGCGGCGTCGTCCTTGTGGAGCCGGAGGACCTCGCGGAGGCCGGCATCATCGCCACGCTCAAGGACCCGCACGGCGGCGTGTTCAGCCTGCTGGAGGCTTAAACGCATCAGGTGCTCCGCTACTGCCGTTTTCAGCTTCTCGAAACGGCGGTTGCGGAGCACCCGATGGCAGGAAGGGTCAGGCGTAGGCGTTGACCAGGCGGACGGCGCCGCCGTCGACGCCCTTGGCGCCCTGTACGTAATCCGGACCGCTCTTGCTGATGGCATCGGAGTTTTCCTCGACGCTGCCCATGACCCAGGACGGCACGCCGCGGTCGTTGAGGCGGTTGACGGCCTCGTCGGCGGCGTCGGCGGAGACGATCGCCACCATGCCCACGCCCAGGTTCAGGGTGCGCTCCAGATCGGCCAGCGGGACGTTGCCCAGTTCGGCGACCAGCTTGAAGATGGCCGGCAGCTCCCAGGTGGAGCGGTCCACGGTGGCCAGCAGGCCCTGGGGGAGGACCCGGGCCAGGTTCGCGGCGAGTCCGCCGCCGGTGACGTGGCTGAAGCCGTGCACGGCCTTGCCGCCGGCGGAGCCGTTCACCGGGAAGGTGCGGGCCAGGTCCAGGCAGTCGGCGGCGTAGACGCGGGTGGGTTCCAGCAGTTCCTCGCCGAGGGTCCGGCCCAGCTCGGAGACCTGGCGGTCCAGGGCCCAGCCGGCGTGGTTGATCACGCGGCGGACCAGGGAGTAGCCGTTGGAGTGCAGGCCGGAGGAGGCCATGCCGATCACCACGTCGCCGGCCCGGACACGGTCCGGGCCCAGCAGGGAATCGGCTTCGACGACACCGGTGGCGGCACCGGCGACGTCGTACTCGTGCTCGCCCAGCAGGCCCGGGTGTTCGGCGGTTTCGCCGCCCACCAGGGCGGTCCCGGCGACGGAGCAGGCCGCGGCGATGCCCCGGACGATGTCGGCGATGCGCTCCGGGACGACCTTGCCGCAGGCGATGTAGTCGGTCATGAAGAGCGGCTCCGCGCCCACCACGACGATGTCATCGACCACCATGCCCACGAGGTCGAAACCGATGGTGTCGTGGATGTCCATGGCCTGCGCGATTGCCACCTTGGTGCCGACGCCGTCGGTGGAGGTGGCCAGCAGGGGGCGCTTGTAGGTCAGCAGCCGGGAGACGTCGTAGAGGCCGGCGAAGCCGCCGACGCCGCCGAGCACCGAGGAGTTGTGGGTCGCCTTGACGGCGTCCTTCATGAGCTCGACGGCGCGGTCACCCGCTTCGACGTCGACGCCGGCAGAGGCGTAGGTGATGCCTGCGGCGTTCTGGGCGGCGTTCATGTCAGCGGCCGGGGAGGCGGAAGTCATACGGGCTCTTTCTTGTCGGCAGCAATTGAACGGTCAGGGGTTGACGCGGTCAGAATCGGTGAGCAGTTCTTCGAACTCGGCGTCCGGTCCCGGGTCGCAGCCGGTGGCGCCGGGCCGTTCGGCGGGGTCCTCAGTGACCGGAATGGTGGCGGGGTTGCCGGGCGTCACCTCGACGGGCTCGACCGCCGTGGCGGCCGTTCCGCCGGGCGTTGCCGCAGCGGGCGCGCCGGTGGCCCCGAGGGCCGCGTCTCCGGCGGCGGGCAGGCCGCCAAGGTCCGTGCGCTCCAGCAGGTTTTTGCCCAGCTTGTCCGCGCCCGGGAGCTCGATCGGGTACTTGCCGGTGAAGCAGGCGGTGCAGAGGCGTTCGCGCGGCTGGCGGGTGGCGCCGATCATGCCGTCTTCAGAGATGTAAGCCAGCGAATCGGCGCCGATGGCCTGGGAGATCTCGTCGATCGTGGCGCCGTTGGCGATCAGTTCCGCCCG
>JAODMV010000097.1 GCA_025464875.1 Arthrobacter sp.
CTCCCAGCCCAAGCAGCGCGGTGCCCGTGCCGCCGTTCCGCCGCTGGCCGAATTCGGTCCGGACCCGGTATCGGAGAAGAACATCGTGGTGAAGGAAGGCCGCTTCGGCCCGTACATCACCGACGGCATCACCAACATCACCGTGCCGCGCACCACCGCGCTGGAGGAGCTGACCCGCGAACGCGCCGTCGAACTCCTCGCGGAGAAGCGCGAAAAGGGCCCGGTCAAGCGCAAGACAACTACGCGCAAGGCCCCGGCGCGCAAGGCCGCCGCGAAGAAGTAGCTGCACGGCAGCAGGTCCGCCGCAGTAGCTCGGCCGCACCGGGCGCGCCGGAAACGTGCGGGTTCACCGGGAGTTTCCGGCGAACCCGCAGTTGCCCGGTGAGACGAGGGGAAGCAGTCGTCCGGCGGGGCGAGGGATAAAAGGAATTGCGGACGGGGCCGGGACGTGATCGAGTAGGAACATGACTGAACAGCCCTCTCCCAAGGACATGCAGCCGCTGAACGACCTCGAGGAGAAACTCGCCCGGGGTGAACAGCCGGACGCCAACCCGGTGGACGTCATCCTGGCCTTCCTCAACAACGAGGTCTACATTGTCAGCGCCGACGCGCTCGAGGGGGCCGACTCGCAGGTCGAGCCGCTCGTGCTCGCGAACTCCTCCGGACAGCCGGTCCTGGCCGTGTTCTCGCACCCCAGCCGCGTCGCCGAGCAATACCTGGCGGCCGCTCCCAACGTGCTGGGCACCCAGGGCTCCGCGATCATCGGCAACCTCGGGAATGACCTGGGCATGGTCATCAACCCGGGCGCCGCCTTCGGTTTTGAAATCGATCCGGAAGGCGTGGCCAACATCCGGCGCGACTTCAAGCCCGCCGACGAGCCGGGCGATGAGCCCGCCGGGGAGCCGGGGGAAACCCGCAGGCAGGGCGGCGACCCGGCGTGACGCCATGGTCCGCCAGCGGGGCGGACACAGTAGCTCGGGCCGCCGTCGCAGTTAGGCCTGCGGCTTCCCGCCGGGCAATAATGGCATCATGCGTCTAGGCGTCCTCGACATCGGCTCCAACACTGTCCACCTCCTGCTGGTGGACGCCCACCCCGGGGCGCGGCCGGTCCCGTTCGCCTCGCACAAGCGCCCGCTTTCCCTCGTGCAGTTCCTCGACGAGGACGGCAACATCAACGATGCCGGCCAGCACGAGCTGACCGAGTTCGTCCTCGAGGCGTGGGAATTCGCGGCCAAGCACAAGGCCGATGACCTCCTGGCCTTCTGTACCTCGGCGATCCGCGAGGCCACCAACGGGCCCGCCGTGCTGGCCCGGGTCAAGCACGAAACCACCGTCACGCTGCAGGAGCTCACCGGCAGCGAGGAAGCGTCCATGACCTTCTTCGCCGTCCGCCGCTGGTATGGCTGGGGCGCCGGTCCCATCCTGGACCTGGACATCGGCGGCGGCTCCTTCGAGATGGCCTTGGGCCAGGACGAACTGCCCGAGCTCGCGATGTCCGTCCCGCTCGGGGCGAGCCGGCTGACCCGCGACTGGCTGCACGAGGACCCGCCCTCCGCCAAAAGCGTGAAGGAGTTGCGCCGCTACATCCGGGCCACGCTCAAGCCGGCCGTGCGCAGCTTCGACACCCTGGGCAAGGCCAACCTCGTGGCGGGCACCTCCAAGACCTTCCGTTCGCTGGCCCGGATCGCCGGGGCGGCCCCCAGCGCCGCCGGGCCCTACATCAAGCGGGAGCTGTTCGCCTCGGACATCGGGCTGTGGGCGCAGCGGATCTCGGCCATGAAGGTCGAGGACAGGCTCCACCTTCCCGGCGTCTCGGAGGCGCGGGCCCCCCAGCTCCTGGCGGGCGCGCTCGTGGCGGAGGCCGCCCTGGAGCTGTTCGAGTTCCCGAGCATGGAGATCTGCCCCTGGGCGCTGCGCGAGGGGCTGATCCTCCGGAGGCTGGACCAGCTCGTCTTCGAAGGGCCGCTCGATCCAGCACCGCACATCGGGCTGACGCAGCCGCCGGCGGCGCCGGTGGCCGAAGCCGAGACGGCCACCGCGGGCGGGTCGGCGGCAAGGGCCCCGCAGCGGTGAACGGCCCGAGCGGCCCCGCCGACGACGGGCAGCGGCCCGTCACGGTGGCGCTGTCCAGCTCGTCCGTCTACCCGCTGAGCGTCCACGACGCCTTCGCCGTGGCACAGGACCTGGCCTTCGACGGCGTCGTCGTTGCCGAAATCTCGACCCGGAGGGCCCGGTTCCCCGGCGAACGTGAAGCATGGCTGGCAGAGACGCTCGGCCTCGCTCGGCGGCACCTGAGCCGGCCGCTGGTGGCTGCGCACCGGCCTTGGGGCCCGCCCGGGACGCACGTGAGCGCGGCCTGAAGCTTAAAGACGAAAGCACCGGCGGTCGGCTGCGGGGAAATGGGGGAAACCCGCTGCAGACCACCGGTGCCGGGACGGACATCCGCATGTCCGTACCATCACTCGCACCCTCAATGAGGTACTTCCTAAGCTAGCCCCCGAGTTTGTGAACAGACTGCGCTGAAGGTGTGAGCTGGCTGGGAATCGGGACGGACTGCAATGATGGTGTCATGAGCAACCGAATCGCATTCCTGGGCTGTGGGTCAATGAACGAGGCAATTTTGGGCGGCCTGATCGCGGGCGGCACCGATCCCGTCGATATTGTCGCCACCGTCCGCCGTGCCGAACGCGCAGCCGAGCTGGCCGAGCGGCATCACGGCATCACGGCCATCGCCGGCGAGGAAGAGCCGGAGAACAACCGGCAGGCAGCAACCCGCTCCGACGTCGTGATCCTGGGGGTCAAGCCGGTGGGCATTGCGGAGCTGGCGCGCGAGGTCAGCGGTTCGCTCTCGCCGGACACGATCGTCATCAGTGTGGCGGCGGCGGTGTCAATCCAGCAGCTGGAGGCAGCGCTTCCGGCGGGCCAGCCCGTCATCCGCACCATGCCCAACACCCCGGCACGGCTGGGCCGCGGAGTGGTCTCCGTTTCGCCGGGCACCAGCTGCTCCGCCGAACAGCTGCAGCAGGCAAAGGACATCCTGTCCGCCGTCGGCACCGTCGTGGAGGTCCCCGAAGAGCAGGTCGACGCCCTGTCTGCGATCAGCGGCTCGGGCCCCGCCTACGCCTTCTACCTCGCCGAAGCGATGGCCGCAGCCGGCGTCGAACTGGGCCTGGACCCGGAGCTGTCGCTGCTGCTGGCACGCGAAACGGTTGCGGGGGCAGGCCTCATGCTGACGGAGCCCGGCGCCCACCCCACGGCGCTGCGCGAGGCGGTCACGAGCCCGAACGGAACCACCGAACGCGCCATCGCCACCTTCGACGAGCGCGGCCTCCCGGCGATCATCGCTGACGGCGCCCGCGCCGCCGCAGCCCGGGCCGCGGAGATCACGAAGCAGCTCGCCTAAACTCACGCCGGACCGGTCCGCAAACCGGGCCCCACGCCGGACCGGTCCGCGAGCGGGACGGGTGGGCCGTTCCTGCCGGGTGCGGCCCGGCTGCCCGCTCCTCCGGGGGCTAGGGACGCGCCGCGAAGCGCTCCAGCAGGTCCACGTGGCCCGAAACGATGAGCATGTCCCGGGCGGAGACCTTCGTCTCCGGCCGCGCGTAGGTGAAGTCCTCGCCCGGGGACTTCACGCCCACGATCGTGACGCCGTACTTGGAGCGGACCTTGGATTCGTCCAGCGTGAAGCCCACGGTCTCCCGCGGCGGGTACATCTTGACGATCGCGAAGTCGTCGTCGAACTCGATGAAGTCCAGCATCCGGCCGGAGATGAGGTGCGCGGCCCGGACCCCCGCGTCGGCCTCCGGGTAGATGATGTGGTGGGCGCCGATCCGGGACAGGATCTTGCCGTGCGAGGGTGTGATCGCCTTGACCCAGAGGTGCTCGATCCCGAGGTCCACCAGGTTCACGGTGATCAGCACGGAGGACTCGATCGAGGTTCCCACACCCACGACGGCGGAGCTGAACTCCTGCGCGCCGAGCTGGCGGAGGGCGTCGATATCGGTGGCGTCGGCCTCCACGACATGCGTCAGGACGCTGGCATATTTCTGCACCAGGTTCCGGTCGCGCTCTATCGCGAGGACCTCGCGGCCCTGCTTGACCAGCTGCTCGGCGGTGGATGAGCCGAAGCGGCCCAGCCCGATCACCAGTACCGGTGCGTTATGGGCGGGGCGGGTGACGGCGCCTGAGGAACTATCCAATGATCGGTCTCTCTTCCGGGTAGTGGTACAGCTGGCTGCGCTGGCGAAGGGCCAGGGCGGCGGCAAGGGTGACGGTCCCGACGCGCCCGGCGAACATGAGGGCGGCGAGGACG
>JAODMV010000138.1 GCA_025464875.1 Arthrobacter sp.
AGTATTCCTCGATGACGGAGCGGACGCGCTGCTGCAGCGGGTGGTTGGGCTCGAGGTAGCTGTGGGTGTCCCAGCCGTTCTCGGTGCAGGCCCAGAGGAAGGCGGCGTGCTTTCCGGAGCAGTTGAACGCGAGCCTGGACTTGCCGCGCTCCGAGCGGACCAGCCAGTCCCGGGCGGTCTCGTCCCGGGGCCAGACGGCAGGGCACTGGAGCTGCTCTTCATTCACCCCGGCCGCCTTGAGCATGCCTTCCACGACGTCCATGTGGTCGAGCGAGCCGATGTGGCTGCCGCAGGCGACCGCCACCTGGGCCCCGCGCAGCGGAACGCCCGATTGCATGGAGGCGAGGGCCTGCAGCGGCTTGAGCGTTGACCGGGCGAAGATCGGAGCGGTGATGTCGCCGAGTTCGGTAACGACCGTGCCGTCGGCGGCCATCACGATGGCGGAGCCGATATGACGGGATTCGATGAAGCCGCTGCGTTCGATGACTGCCAGTTCGACGGCGGAATCGACGGTGAAGGTGGCATGCGGGTTCAGTGGCATGCAGCAAGTCTAAGCCGCCGGGAGGCGTTGCGCCGGTTATTCCACGGTCACCATCACGGACTGCCAACCGGAGGAGCCGTCGGGCACCGGATCCGCCCGCTGGTCCGTCTGCAGTTCGCCGGCTCCGTCCGTGGCGCGGGCCTTAATGTAGTGCGGGCCGGCAGTGGCGTCCCAGTCGAAGGACCACTGCCGCCACGTGATGAGTGAGGCCTCGGTGGAGAGCTCGGCCTCCGTCCAGGGGCCGTTGTCGATCTGTACCTCCACCTTGGTGATGCCGCGCGTCTGCGCCCAGGCGGCGCCGCCGATGGTCACCCGTCCGGCAGCTACCTTGGCGAAGGGCCGGGGGACCTCCACCCGGGCCATCGTCTTGATGGGGCCGCGTTCTGACCAGCCGCGCTGCGTCCAGTACGCCGTGCTGTCCGCGAAGCGGGTGACTTCCAGGTCCACCACCCACTTGGTGGCGGAGACGAAGCCGTACAGCCCGGGCACCACCATGCGCACCGGGTAGCCGTGTTCTAGCGGGAGTGCTTCACCGTTCATGCCGATGGCCAGCATGGCGTCGCGGCCATCCTGGAGGACCTCCAGCGGGGTGGAGGCGCTGAAGCCGTCGATGGAGGTGGAGAGCACCATGTCCGCACCCGCCTGGGGGCGGACCATTTTCAGCACCTCGCGGATGGGCATGCCCAGCCATTTGGCGTTGCCGGCCAGGTCGCCGCCGACGGGGTCGGAGACGCAGGTCAGGGACACATGGGACTCGATCAGTTCGGCGTCAAGCAGGTCCTGGAAGCGGAGCCGCACCTCCTCCTCGACGAGGCCGTGGACACGCAGTTCCCAGTCCTGGACGTTGATTTCCGGCACGCTGAGGGCGGTGTCAACGCGGTAAAAATCCTTGGTCGGCGTGAGCCAGGGCGTGACCCCCGCGGCCCTGGACTGGACGCCGGCGGGCACCGCCGGGGCCGGTTTCGCCGGCGCAGGCAGCTGCAGGGACTCCCGGGCCTGGGCGACATTGCTGCGGGCCGCGCCGAGCAGCCGGCCGCCGGTGGCGGCGAGAACGGCGGCGGCGGCGGTCACGCCGGTGGCCGCGAAGAAGGCACGGCGGCTGGCGGCCGGGCCCTCCGGGCGCTTGGGGTTGGTGGACTCCTTGGAGTCCCTGGAGGGGAGGTCCGCGGACATGTCCGGCCGCTGCTGCATCCGCCACAGCCGTGTGGCCAGGAGCCGCAGCACCGCGAGCCCGGCCGCGGTGCCGACCAGCGCGGGAATCGCATCGAACGGCTTCACCCCGGCTCGCGTCACGACGCTGGCGACGATGACGGCGCCCATCAGCAGCACCCCGGCCACGCCGAGGGCCCACTTCCGGTAGGCCACCACGCCGAGCACGCACGCGAGGACCAGGATGGTCGCCGCCATGCCGACGAACAGCGCCGTCTTGTCGTTGGTGCCGAAGGTGTCGATGGCAAAGTCCTTCAGCCACGGCGGGGTGAAGTCGATGAAGGTCGACCCGAGGGCGATGGCCGGCGCCGCCCGGGCCGTGAAGAAGGCGCCGGCGAGTTCGGCGACGGACAGGACGACGCCGGCAGCGGCCACGCCGGCCACCGCGGCCAGGGCGGTGGCGCCCTGGGGCCGCTGCGTGGGCTTCTGCTTGTTGTGCCTCTTCATGCAGGGAGTTCGGAGCCGGTCGCCCGGCGGATGGTCCGCCTCCCCGCGGGACATGCCCTCCCCTTGCGTCCGGGGATGGACATGGTGGCATTATGTCCAGTGTCCGCGGCCAGGACTGGGCATGTCCCCCGGAGTGTCCCGGCCCCGTGCGGACATGCCCTCCCCTTGCGGCCGGGGATGGACATGGTGGCATTATGTCCAGTGCCCGCGGCCAGGACTGGGCATGTCCGGTGGGGGACCCAGCTTAGGAGCCTGCGGGCTGCACAAAGTAGGCTTGGAGACTGTGAAGGTACTCGTCATCGGCCCCGGCGGCCGCGAACACGCCATTGTCCGATCCCTGCTTGCCGACCCCAACGTTTCCGAGGTCCATGCGGCCCCCGGCAACGCCGGCATCAGCAAGCTGGTTCCCACACACGCCATCGACGCGAACGATCCCGACGCGGTCGCCGCCCTGGCCGCCCGGCTGACGGCCGACCTGGTGGTGGTCGGTCCCGAGGCGCCCCTCGCCGCCGGTGTGTCCGACGCCGTCCGCGCCGCCGGCATCCCGGTCTTCGGACCCAGCCAGGCCGCTGCCCAGCTGGAAGCCTCCAAGGCCTTCGCCAAGGAAGTCATGGCCGAGGCCGGCGTGCCCACCGCTATGGCCCGGGTGGCCAGCAACGTCGAGGAAGCAGCCGACGCCCTCGACACCTTCGGAGCCCCCTACGTGGTGAAGGACGACGGCCTCGCGGCGGGCAAGGGTGTCGTGGTCACCAAGGACCGGAACGAGGCCCTGGCACATGCGCAGAGCTGCTTCGACGCCGGCGGCAGGGTGGTGATCGAGGAATTCCTCGACGGCCCCGAGGTCTCCGTGTTCGTCCTCTGCGACGGAGCCAACACCGTTGCCCTCTCCCCGGCGCAGGACTTCAAGCGCATCTTCGACAACGATGAAGGCCCCAACACCGGCGGCATGGGGGCGTACACGCCGCTGGAGTGGGCCCCCGAAGGGCTCGTCCAGGAAGTCATCGACCGCGTCGCCCAGCCCACGGTCAAGCAGATGGCCCATCGCGGCACGCCGTTCGTGGGCGTGCTGTTCGTCGGCCTGGCCCTGACGTCCCGCGGCACCCGCGTCATCGAATTCAACGTCCGCTTCGGCGATCCGGAAACCCAGGCCGTCCTCGCCCGGCTCAAGACGCCGCTCGGCGGGCTGCTGATGGCAGCCGCCAAGGGCGAACTGGACAAGGCGCAGCCGCTGCGCTGGTCCAAGGAGACCGCCGTCGCCGTCGTTATCGCCGCGGAAAACTACCCCGACACCCCGCGGACCGGCGACCGCATCCGCGGGCTCAAGAAGGTCGAAGCGCTCGAGGGCGTCCACGTGATCCACGCCGGCACGAAGCCCGACGCCGAGGGCAAGGTGGTGTCCGCAGGCGGGCGCGTCCTGGCCGTGGTGGCGCTGGGAACCGATCTGGTGGAGGCCCGCGAACGGGCATACGACGGCGTGGAGCTGGTTCAGCTGGACGGCTGCCAGTTCCGGACCGACATCGGCCGGAAGGCGGCCCGCGGCGAAATTCGGGTGGCGGCCCACGGCGCCCCTGCCGCGACGAAAGCGAAGGCATGACCATGACCGAACCCACTTCGACCGAACCCACCTCGTCTGCGCTGCAGGGGGGCCTGGACACCGACACGCTGGACCTGCCGGGCTGGAAGCACGTTTACTCCGGAAAAGTCCGCGACCTCTACGTTCCCGTCGACGCATCCATCGCGGAGCGCTTCGGCCAGGAGTGCGTCCTGGTCGTGGCCAGCGACCGCATCAGCGCCTATGACCACGTGCTGTCCAGCGAGATCCCCGCCAAGGGGCGCATCCTGACCCAGCTGAGCCTGTGGTGGTTTGAGCAGCTCGGCGTGGAGCACCACGTGCTTGCGTCCACCGTCGACGCCGGTGTGCCCGCGGCGGTGGAGGGCCGCGCGATGATCTGCAAGAAGCTGGACATGTTCCCGGTGGAATGCATCGCCCGCGGCTACCTCACCGGATCCGGGCTGGTGGAGTACAAGCAGTCCCGCACCGTTTGCAGCATCCCGCTTCCGGAAGGC
>JAODMV010000137.1 GCA_025464875.1 Arthrobacter sp.
TCGAAGAAGTAGCTGCCGTTCGACGGGACGTCCGGGTTGAACGCCTGCTGGTACTCCTTGACGGCCTCGTTCTGGATGGTGCGCAGGATCAGGTGCCGGCTGGAGTAGCCGTAGGTTCCGGACTCGATGGAACCGATGTCCTTCTCGCGGTCGCCGCGGCAGTCGAAGAGCTGGCGCTGGCGCTTGATGATGTTGGCAACCACCGCGTTTTCGGCCGGAAGTTTCGTGATGACGCGGATGCCCACCATGTCATTGAGCGTCCGGAACGGGTCAGGGAACTTCAGCACGGGAGGGCCCCCGGGTTCCAGCGGCTCCTCTATCCGGGAGATCTTCTCGCGGAAGGACTCCACGGTCTTCGTGCGGCCGGTGACGAACAGCGGAGTTACTTCGGTGCCCTTGAGCATGCTCCGCAGCGTGAGCAGCACTTCCCGGGTGACCAGTTTCAGGGCAGGACGGACCCGTTCATAGAGGTCCACGTTCTCCTGCACTGATTCCCGCAGACTGAGGTCCAGGCGGTCCCAATTGCTAGCCATGCGTCCAGCTTACGGGGCAGCTGCGACGCCGCTGCCTTGCGCCGTGCGGGCGATGTCCAAGGTAGGCTCTGCTCATGGCTGATGTGCGGCGCCGGTCTCTGACCCCGGCCGCAGCGACGGTGACCCTGGGGGGCAGTCTCCGTCGCGGGTTCACCAGGCCCCAAGGAGGACACTTGAAGCGGCACAAATACCACTACGGAGATGATCCCAGCCAGTGGGGAGAGCTCTTCCTGCCTGAGATGGCCGAACCCAAAGGCGTGGTGGTGGTCATCCACGGCGGCTACTGGCGTTCGCAGTACGGCGCGGAACTCGGCGAGCCGCTGGCCAAAGATTTCGCCTCGCACGGCACGGCTGCCTGGAACCTCGAGTACCGGCGGGCCGGAAACGGGGGCGGCTGGCCGCGCACCTTCGCCGACGTGCTCGCCGGCATCGACAAGCTCCGCGACATCGCCGGCGAACACGGCCTCGGGCTGGACAAGGTCGTCGCCCTGGGACACTCCGCCGGCGGGCACCTCGCCGTGTGGGCGGCCGGGCGCCAACGGCTCGCGCAGCTTGGCGCTCCCGATGCGGACCGCCAGCTCCTGCGCAGGAACGGCGACGGCGAGGTGCACCTCACCGGCGTCGTCAGTCAGTCAGGGGTGCTGAACCTGGGCGACGCCGAGCGGCTGAATCTCAGCAACGGGGCGGTCAGCAATCTGATGGGCGGGTCCTCGGATAAATACCCCAAACGGCATAAGTACGCCGACCCGATGAGCGCCCTGCCGCTACGGATCCCGGTCTACGCCGTGCATGGCACCGATGACGACACCGTGCCGCTGAGCCAGTCGGAGGCGTATGTGGGCGCGGCGAAGGCGGCGGGGGCTCCCGTCCAACTGCTGAAGGTCCCCGGCGGCCACTTTGCCCTGATCGACCCGAAGGCCGCCGCCTACCGCAAATGCCGCGAACTGGTGCAATCGCTCCTGTCCTGAGCCCCCGTCACAGTTATGGGAGCGGTGTGCGGGCCGCGGCGGATGGCGACTAGACTGGGCCCAGGTGCGCCGGGAAGTCTGGTCGGCATAGTTCTGTCGACCCAATTTGAGGACCCCATGAGCCCCACGCCTCCTTCCAAGCCTTCGCGTTTCACCGTCCTTGGCCGCGGCAGTTACGTCGAAGCACTGCGGGTCGGGGAGATCCTCCGCCAGGAAACGGTGGGCGGCGCCCTGCTGGTGGCGGCGGCCGTGGTCGCGCTCATCTGGGCCAACTCGCCGGCGTCGGAGAGCTACTTCGCGCTGCGGGACTTCCGGTTCGGCTACGCGCCGTGGCATCTCGAGCTGAGCGTGGGGGCGTGGGCCGCGGACGGCCTGCTGGCGGTCTTCTTCTTCCTCGTCGGACTCGAGCTCAAGCGGGAATTTGTCGCGGGGGACCTGCGGCAGCTGAGCAAGTCGATCGTGCCCGTCGCCGCGGCGGTCGGCGGCGTTGTTGTGCCGGCCCTGATCTTCGCCCTGGTCAACCTGGCCAGCCCGGAGACCTTGCGCGGCTGGGCGATCCCCACTGCCACGGACATCGCGTTCGCCGTCGCGGTGCTGGCGATCATCGGCTCGCACCTGCCCAGCGCCTTGCGCATCTTCCTGCTCACCCTCGCGGTGGTGGATGACCTGCTGGCGATCAGTATTATCGCGCTCTTCTACACGAGTGAGCTCCAGCCCGTGCCGCTGCTGCTGGCGTTGCTGCCGCTGGGCCTGTACACCTTCCTGGCGCAGAAATACCGGACGTTCTTCGGCGCCAGGCTTGCCGCCGCGTGGCTGATCCTGCTGCCCCTGGGCGTCGCGACGTGGGCGCTGGTCCATGCCTCGGGCATCCACGCGACGGTGGCCGGAGTCCTGCTCGGTTTTGCCGTCCCGGTGCTCCGGTCCCGGACCGCTGGCGGGCCGGAGGCCGGACCGGGCCTGGCCGAGGTCTTCGAACACCGGTTCCGCCCGATTTCCGCCGGGTTCGCCGTGCCGGTCTTCGCCTTCTTCTCCGCCGGGGTTGCCGTGGGCGGCTGGGAGGGACTCGGCTCGGCACTGGGGCAACCGCTCGCGGTGGGCATCATCCTGGCCCTGGTGCTGGGCAAGCCGGTCGGCATCCTAGGCACCACCTGGCTGCTTACCAAGGCCACGAGCGCAACGCTGGACAGCTCGTTCAAGTGGATCGACATCTTCGGCGTCGCGATCCTGGCCGGGATCGGCTTCACCGTGTCATTGCTGGTGTCCGAGCTGAGCTTCGACCAGGGAAGTGTGTACGATGACCACGCCAAGGTGGGGATCCTGGCCGCCTCCCTGCTGGCGGCCCTGCTGGCCACCGCGGTGCTGCGCAGCAGGAACCGCTACTACCGCCAGGTGGAGGCCGAGGAAACAATCGACGCCGACCACGACGGCATCCCGGACGTCTACCGGCAGGACAGGCGCCCTTGAGCTGGTCCTCCCGGAACTCGCCGAGGCCCCGCGGAACCGCTGCGGTTCCGGCTGCCGGGCCGGCGAGTCCTGGCTGAGCGAAAGACAGGGGCGCCGGAGCACGTTCTCTGGCAGAGTATGATCATGCTCACAGTTATTGGCGAGGGACTGGTTGATGTTGTCCAGCGGCCCTCCGGGGTCCAGGCCCATGTCGGCGGCAGCCCCCTGAACGTGGCGGTGGGACTGGCCCGGCTGGAGCACCCGGTGCAGTTCATCGGCCGCTACGGCCGTGACGCCTACGGTGAATCCGTCGCCGCACACCTCAAGGCAAGCTCCGTGCTGCTGCCGCAGCCACCCGACGGCCTGCCCACCAGCGTGGCCGCCGCCCTGATTGACGACGACGGCGCCGCCAGCTACACCTTCGACCTCGCCTGGGAGCTGCCCGGCCTGGTGGACCGCCTGCCGTTCCTGCTGCAGGGCACCACGCTGCTGCACACCGGATCGATTGCCACGATGCTGGCACCCGGCGCCGCAGAGGTGCTGGCCGCCGTCGAGCATGCCCATCCTTCCTCGACCATCAGCTTCGATCCCAACTGCCGGCCCAGCATCATCGCCAACGTGGACTATGCGCGCCAGCAGGCCGAAAAGTTCGTCTCCCTCGCGGATGTGGTCAAGGCTTCCGATGAGGACCTCGAGTGGCTGTATCCCGGAGTGGACCCGCTCGAATCCGCGCGCCGCTGGCTCTCGCTGGGCGGCACCGAGGGCCCCGCCATGGTGGTCGTCACCCGCGGCGGCGCGGGGCCATGGGGGGTTAACGCCGCCGGGGAAACGCACTTTCCCGCCCCCGCAGTGGAGGTTGCGGACACGGTCGGGGCCGGGGATTCCTTCATGGCCGCGCTGTTGTCCGGCGTCGTGGACCTGGGCCTGGACGGGGCGCAAAACCGCAAGGACCTTCGTGGCCTGTCCGCCGGTTCGCTCCGTGAGCTCCTGGCCCACGCCGCCCGGGCCGCCGCGGTGACGGTGTCCCGGGCCGGCGCGAACCCGCCCACCCGCACGGAGCTGAACAGGATGGAGCTGCGGGATCTGGACGCCACCACGGCGGGTCCCGCCACGGCGGCTTCCAGCAGCGCCGATTCGAACAGCAGCGCCGACCCTGAGATTTCCGACTTCAACAGAAGCTGAAAGGCCGCCATGACCCACCACGATGCTCCGTCGTTCGCCGTCAGCAGCGAGTCCTTCAAGGACGGCGAAACGCTTCCCCCGGCCCAGCGCAGCGGCAAGATGCGCGCCGGCGGCCAGGACGAATCCCCGCAGCTGAGCTGGAGCGGGGCTCCGGCGGGCACCCGGAGCTACGCGGTCACGATGTTCGACCCGGATGCGCCGGGGCGCGGCGGGTTCTGGCACTGGGCCGTGCTGGACCTTCCCGCCGACAGCACCGCCCTGCCGGCCGGGGCGGGCGCGGAGGGCGGCCGGCTGCTTCCCCCCGGCGCCCAGCAGCTGAAGAACGACGGCGGATTCCGCGGCTATCTGGGGGCCGCGCCGCCGCCGGGCCACGGGCCGCACCGCTACGTCTTCACGGTCCACGCCCTGGACGTGGAGCAGTCGGGACTGGACCCGGGCACGTCACCGGCGACCCTGGAATCGAAGCTGTCGCCGCACACGCTCGGCCGGGGCTCGCTGACCGGCATCTACGAACGGCACTAGGCCCGCGCCGGCTCACACGTCAGCCGTCAGCCTGTTCCGCGCTCCCGCGCCGGAGGCTGCCCCGGGGGCGGGCAGTCGCATGGCGGCCACGGCGGCACCGGCGAGGAGGACCACGAAGCCGACCCCCATGTAGAGCATGGAGGCGGTCCAGTGCGCATCCAGCAGGGCGCCAGCGATCAGCGGCGCCACGATCGCGCCGGCCCGCCCGATTCCGATCGCCCAGCCGACGCCGGTGCTCCGCACGGAGGCGCCGTAGAGTGCCGGGGCGATCGTGTACATCCCGGCAATGCAGCCGTTGATCAGCATGCCCACGACGCCGCCGGCCACAAAGGCCAGGGCGAGGACGCCCGCCGTGGAAATAAAC
>JAODMV010000149.1 GCA_025464875.1 Arthrobacter sp.
CCTCGTCGGGCCAGGCTGTGCAGCCTACGCCGCGCAGGTGCCCAGCGGCGCCGGCTCGGTATCTGGCATGGCCCTCGATCCGGTAGCCACCGCCGCCTCCAACAACCCGCTCCTCAAGACCCTGACCGCCGCCGTGTCCGGCGGGCTCAACCCCACGGTCAACCTGGTGGACACGCTTAACGGCGGCCAATTCACGGTCTTCGCACCGGTCGATGAGGCGTTCGCCAAGATCGACCCGGCGACCATCGAGACGCTGAAGACGGACGACGCCCTGCTCAGCAAGATCCTGACCTACCACGTTGTTGCCGGCCAGGCCACCCCGGACCAGATCGTCGGCACCCACACGACCGTCCAGGGCGGTACCGTGACGGTCACGGGCACCAAGGACGCCCTCAAGGTCAACGACGCCAACGTCATCTGCGGCGGCGTCAAGACTGCCAACGCCACTGTTTACCTGATCGACTCCGTCCTGATGCCCGAGTAGGCAGCCCTCAGCACTCCTGTTCCGGTTCCAGACCGACTCCCTGGACCAACCAGGAGAAGCGAAGGCCCGCGCCAACCGGCGCGGGCCTTCCCTTGCGCCTTGTGTTCTTCCCCTCTTCAAGGGAGAGTCAACTCCGCGGTCAACTAGACTGAGGCTGGCCCGCAGCCGGCGGCCCATCCAGTTCCCAGAGGTGATATTCGAGTGCCCAGCAGTACATTGCGCCGCATTGCCGCCGGTATCGGCGCCGTTTTTCTCATGCTGCCCCTCTCCTCCTGCACCGGAACCCCCAGCCCCGTCCCGGGCACCGCAACTGCCCTGGCCGGCTCCCCCGACGCCGCACCCAGCGCCGTCTTCACCTTCGGCACATCCTCCCAGCCGCTCGGCCTCGACCCGGCCCTGGTCTCCGACGTCGAGTCCTACCGGATCACCCGGCAGGTGTTGGAGGGACTCGTCGGCGTGGACCAGACCACCGGGCAGCCCACGCCGTTGCTCGCCACGGCGTGGAACCAGAGTGATGACGGCCGGGCCTACGCCTTCAAGCTGCGCGAAAAAGTGACCTTCCAGGACGGGGCACCGTTCGACGCCGCTGCCGTCTGCAGCAACTTCGACCGCTGGTTCAACTTCCCGGAGGCCCTTCGCCAGCAGGCTCCCGGAACCACGTTCAAGGGCGTCTTCAAGGCCCACGCGGACCAGGCGCCGCTCTCCATCTACAAGGGCTGCACCGCCCTGGCCCCGGACAACGTGCGGATCCAGCTCACCCAGCCCTTCACCGGCTTCCTCCAGGCCCTGACCCTTCCGGCCTTCGCCCTCTCCTCGCCCCGGGCCATGGCGGCGCACAACGCGGACGCCCTGAACCAGGACCGGAACGGCCAGCCCCTGTCCGCCTACGCCCTCCATCCGGTGGGGACCGGGCCCTACGAATTCGGTTCCTGGGACCAGGGCAGCGTCACGCTGTCCAGCAACAAGAACTACTGGGGCGACAGGGGACAGATCGAGACGATCAACTTTGTCACCTACGACCACCCGCAGACGCGGATGCAGGCCCTGCTGGACGGCAAGATCGACGCCTATGACACCGTGACGGTGGGAAACTTCGACCAGCTGGTCAAGCGCGGCAAGCAGATCATCCAGCGGGACCCCTTTTCCGTGATGTACCTGGGCATGAACCAGCAAGTGCCCATCCTGCAGGACCTCAAGGTCCGCCAGGCCATCGAAATGGCACTGGACAAGGACACGCTGATCCGCCGGTTCTTCATCGACAACACGGCTCAGGCCTCCCAGTTCGTCCCGCCCAAGCTCAGCGGCTTCAACAACAACGCGCCGTCCCTCGGTTACAACCCCGCCAAGGCCCAGGACCTGCTCGCCGAAGCCGGCTACCAGGGCGAGGAACTGAAGTTCTACTACCCGCTGAACGTCTCCCGGCCCTACCTGCCGACGCCGGAAAAAATCTACGCGGAGATCAGCAGGGAACTGACCGCCGTCGGGCTCAACATCAAACCCGTGCCCGTCAACTGGTCCGACGGCTACCTGCAGAAGGTCACCTCCCCCGGCGACCATGGACTCCACCTCCTCGGCTGGAACGGCTCCTACGCCGATCCGGACAACTTCGTGGGCCCGCTCTTCGGCGAAAATACCGGCGAATTCGGCTACCAGGATCCGCAGGTCTTCTCCAAGATCGCCCGGGCCCGGGGCCTGCCGGACGGCAGTGAACGCACGGAGCAGTACCAGACGATCAATGCGCAGATCGCCGCCACCGTCCCGGCCGTCCCGATCGCGTTTCCGATCTCGGCACTGGCCCTTTCCGACCGCGTCCTCAAGTACCCCGCCTCGCCGGTCCTGAATGAAGTTTTCACAAACGTCGAGCTGAAGCCTTGACGGACGGTCCCAATTTCAGTTAGGGGACGGTGCGGGGATATTCTGTGACAGCCAGAGCCGCTGCTATCGGAGACTGATGTGACTTTCATTTCCAAGACCCAACATGCCGACGTCGTCCTGATTGGCGGCGGCGTCATGAGCGCCACGCTCGGCGCCTTCCTCAAGCAGCTCGAGCCGAACTGGACCATCTCGCTGTTTGAGAAGCTGGACGAGCCGGGCCTGGAAAGCTCCGGCCCCTGGAACAACGCCGGCACCGGGCACGCCGCCCTGTGCGAGCTTAACTACTCCCCCGCCGCCAAAGACGGCTCGGTGAACCCCGCCAAGGCGATCCAGATCAATGAACAGTTCCAGCTGTCCCGCCAGTTCTGGTCCCACCTGGTCACGAACTCCCTGATCGGCTCTCCCAAGGGCTTCATCAACACCGTTCCGCACATGAGCTTCGTGATCGGCGAAGCCAACACCAAGTTCCTCCGCACCCGCTACGAGGCCCTCAAGCAGAACCCGCTGTTCCGCTCCATGGAGTACTCCGAGGACCACGCCCAGATCGCCAAGTGGGCCCCCCTGATCGTCCAGGGCCGCGACCCGCAGCAGCGCATCGCGGCAACCCGCGCCGCGGAGGGCACCGACGTCGACTTCGGTGCCCTGACCCGCGAGCTGATCACCTACCTCGGCAACAACGGCGCGGAGATCAACTACGGCCACGACGTCAGCGGCATCAAGCGGGCTTCCGACGGCGGCTGGGACCTCTCGCTCAAGCACCCGAGGTCCGGGGAACACGGCTCAATCCACGCCAAGTACGTGTTCGTGGGCGCCGGCGGCGGCGCCCTGCACCTGCTGCAGGCCTCCGGCATCCCGGAAAGCAAGGGCTACGGCGGCTTCCCCGTCTCCGGCCAGTTCTTCCGCTGCACCGACGAAACCCTGGCGGCCCAGCACGGCGCCAAGGTCTACGGCCAGGCGTCCGTCGGAGCCCCGCCGATGTCGGTGCCGCACCTGGACACGCGCTTCGTCAACGGCAAGCGCTCCCTGCTGTTCGGCCCGTACGCCGGCTTCTCCACGAACTTCCTCAAGAACGGCTCGTACCTGGACCTGCCGCTGTCCATCCGGCCCTCCAACATCGTCCCGATGCTGGCCGTGGCCAAGGACAACATGGACCTCACCGCCTACCTGGTCAAGGAAGTCGCCAAGCGCCACGAAGCCAAGGTCGAGTCGCTGCGCGAGTACTACCCCGAGGCAAAAGACGGCGACTGGGAACTCATCACGGCCGGCCAGCGTGTTCAGATCATCAAGAAAGATCCGAAAAAGGGCGGCGTGCTGCAGTTCGGCACCGAAGTCATCGCCGGACGCGACGGCACCATCGGCGCCCTGCTCGGCGCGTCCCCGGGCGCGTCCACCGCTGTGCCGATCATGATCGAGCTGCTCCAGAAGTCCTTCCCCAAGAACTTCAAGGGCTGGCAGTCCAAGCTCAAGGAGATGATGCCCGGCTACGGCGTCAAGCTCAACGAGAACCCGGAACTCGCCGCGCAGCTGGAGGCCGAGACCGCCCGGGCGCTGCAGCTCGAACAGGTCAGCGCCGCCCACGGCTGACCCCGGTCGCGGGTCGCGGCAGGCTTTATCCTCTGAAGTACGTCCGTCGACCCGTCAGGAGACCACATGTTCCGGCTCGCCAAACTTTCACTGGGCAACCGGGCCCTGATCGCGCTGATCACCGTTTTCGCGTCGGTTTTCGGTGTGATCACGATGTCCTCGCTGAAGCAGGAGCTCATCCCGTCCATCGAGTTCCCGCAGATCACGGTCATCACCTCGATGCCCGGCGCCTCGCCGGAAGTGGTGGACAAGCAGGTCAGCGGCCCGCTGGAGACCGCGCTCAACGGCGTCGAGGGGCTGGAATCGACGTCGTCAACGTCGCGCAACGGCGTCTCGCAGATCAGCATGGTCTTTAGCTACGGCTCCAACCTGGACCGGGCCCGGAACCAGATCGACCGTGCGATCTCCAACGCCAAGCGGGCCCTGCCGGACGACGTCCAGCCGCAGGCGATCGCCGGCAGCATCAGCGATTTCCCCATCGTGTTCCTGGCCGTCTCCTCTGACAAGCCCCTCAGCGAGCTCAACGCCGACCTCGCCCGGCTCAGCGTTCCCCGCCTGCAGAAGCTCGACGGCGTCCGGGGCGCCGAGCTGACCGGCGGCGCCACCCAGCACATCAAGATCCTTCCGCGCCCCGAGGCCATGGCGGCCTCCGGCGCGAGCATCCAGTCCATCAGCAATGCGCTGAGGAACAACGGCGCCCTCGTTCCGGCCGGCACCATCGAGGAGCAGGGCAAGACACTCTCGCTGCAGATCGGCAGCCCGGTGGACTCCCTGGACGCGATCAAGGCCCTGCCCCTGGCCGGTGCGAAGGATGCCGCGACAATCGGCAACGTCGCCGCCGTCACCCTGAGCGAGGACGCCCGCACCTCGATCACCCGGACCAACGGCAAGGAGACGCTGGCCCTGTCCGTCACCAAGAAGCCCGAGGGCGACACGGTGGCGATCTCCCATGCGGTGAAGGACTCGATCGCCCAGCTGGAGGCCGAGCTCGGCTCCAACGCCAAGTTCACCCCGGTCTTCGACCAGGCGCCGTTCATTGAGAAGTCCATCAAGGACCTCACCACCGAGGGCCTGCTGGGCCTGGGCTTCGCCGTCGCGGTGATCCTGGTGTTCCTGATGTCCGTGCGCTCCACCCTGGTCACTGCCGTGTCCATTCCGCTGTCCCTGCTGATCACGTTCATCGGCCTCGCGGCCACCGGCTACTCGCTGAACATCCTGACGCTCGGCGCGCTCACGATCGCGATCGGCCGCGTCGTTGACGATTCGATCGTGGTCATCGAAAACATCAAGCGCCACCTCAGCTACGGCGAAGCCAAGATCACCGCGATCCTGAGCTCCATCCGCGAGGTCGCCGGCGCCATCACCGCCTCCACGCTGACCACCGTGGCCGTCTTCCTGCCGATCGCCTTCGTCGGCGACCTGGCCGGCGAGCTGTTCCGGCCTTTCGCGCTCACGGTCACCATCGCCCTGCTGTCCTCGCTGCTGGTCTCGCTGACCATCGTCCCGGTGCTGGCCTACTGGTTCCTGCGGACGCCGGCTGACGCGGCCGGCGCGGGAGGATCTGCCCGGGAAATCGCGGCGAAGGCGCACGCGGCCGAACAGCGCTCGGCCCTGCAGCGCGGCTACCTGCCCGTCCTGGCCAAGACCCAGCGCCATCCGGTGGTCACGCTGGTCGCCGCGGTCCTGGTCCTGGCCGGCACCGCGGCCATGACCCCGCTGCTCGCGACCGACCTGCTGGGCCGCTCCGGCGAAAACAGCATGACCGTGCGGCAGGTCCTGCCCGCCGGAACCAGCCTCGCCGACGCCAGCGCCGCGGCCATCAAGGTGGAGACCGTGCTGCGCGATATCGACGGCATCAAGGACGTCCAGGTCACCACCGGCAACGCCCAGACCGGATTCTCCGCGCTGACCTCCAGCGGCGCCTCGAATTCGAGCTTCACCGTGGTCACGGACGAGAAAGCCAACCAAGGCCAGCTCCAGGACACCGTCCGCAGCGAGCTGGCCAACAAGGTCGGCGACGCCGGCAAGATCACCGTCGGTGCCCAGCAGGGCGGGTTCGGTACGACCTCGACCGTGGACATCACCCTGAAGGCCTCGACTACGGCGGACCTCCGGACCGCCAGCGACGCGGTGGTGGAGGCCCTGGACGGCGTGCCCGGCAGCAGCGAGGTCGCCACGAACCTCGCCGCCAGCCAGTCGGTCGTCCAGGTCAAGGTGGACCGGGCCAAGGCCGTCGCCGCGGGGCTCACCGAGGAACAGGTCGCAACTGTCCTGGCCGCCACCGTCAGCCCGATTCCGGCCGGCACCGTGCGCATCGACACCAACGACTTCCCGGTCCGGATCGGCGAGGGAACCCGCTTCACCAGCATCGGCGCCGTCCGGGCCATGCCGCTGCCGGGCGGGCGCGGCGCCGTCCCCCTGGGCAGCATCGCCGCCGTCGAGCAGGTGGAGGTGCCCGTCTCGATCACCGCGAGCAACGGCCAGCGGACGGCGCGGGTGTCCGTGACGCCCTCGGGCGCCAACCTCGGCGCGGTCAGCACCGAGGTGCAGAAGCGGCTCGATGCCGTCCAGCTGCCGCCGGGGGTCACCGCGACCATCGGCGGGGCCACCACGCAGCAGGCCGAGTCGTTCGCCCAGCTCGGGCTGGCGCTGCTGGCCGCCATCGCGATCGTCTACGTGATCATGGTGGCCGCCTTCAAGTCCCTCGTGCAGCCGCTGATCCTGCTCGTGTCCGTACCGTTCGCCGCCACCGGCGCCGTCGCCCTGCTCCTGGTGACCCGGGTGCCCCTGGGGCTGCCTTCGCTGATCGGCATGCTGATGCTCGTGGGCATCGTGGTGACCAACGCGATTGTGCTGATCGACCTCATCAACCAGTACCGCCAGCCCCGGGACGGCAAGCCCGGCATGGGCGTGGCCGATGCCATCACGCACGGCGCCCGGCAGCGGCTCCGGCCGATCCTGATGACCGCCCTTGCCACGGTGTTCGCCCTGACGCCGATGGCGCTGGGCCTGACGGGCGGCGGCGGCTTCATCTCGCAGCCGCTGGCGATCGTGGTGGTCGGCGGGCTGATCTCCTCGACGGCGCTGACGCTGGTCCTGGTTCCGGTGCTGTACCGGCTCGTGGAAGGACGGCGGGAGAAGAAGGCCCTGCTCCGGGCCCTGCACGAGCGCCCGGACTTTGCACCGGCAGACGACGTCGATGCCGAGTTCCGGGACTGGACCACCGGCATGATCCCCAAGGTCAGCGGACGCCGCGCGGCGGCGGGAGACCCGCAGTAACGCCAAGCGCGGGGTGAATTCAACGCGCACCTGCCCGTATGACGCGCAAATGCCCTGTCGCTCCCGGAATTCCGGCAGCGACAGGGCATTTGCGCGTCGCCGGCCGTGATGTGCCGCGGAATATCCGGCCGCAGCATGCGTTGCACCCGGCAATACATGCAAACGCATGTAAATCGGGTATAGTGGAAGCAGTTCCCGGATCAGGCCGGCCACGGAAAGGCACATCATGCAGATCGGCGTCTTCAGCGTCAGCGACATCACCACCGACCCCACCACGGGCCGTACGCCCACGGAGCACGAGCGGATCAAGGCGTCCGTGGCGATCGCCAAGAAGGTCGAAGAAATCGGCATGGACGTCTTCGCCCTCGGCGAGCACCACAACCGGCCGTTCTTCTCCTCCTCCCCCACCACCACCCTGGCCTACATCGCCGCCCAGACGGAGCGCATCATCCTGTCCACGGCGACCACGCTGATCACCACCAACGACCCGGTGAAGATCGCCGAGGACTTCGCGATGCTCCAGCACCTCGCCGACGGCCGCGTGGACCTGGTGCTCGGTCGCGGCAACACGGCGCCGGTCTACCCCTGGTTCGGCAAGAACATCCAGGACGGAATCGAACTCGCCATCGAGAACTACAGCCTGCTGCGCCGCCTCTGGGACGAGGACACGGTCAACTGGTCCGGCAAGCACCGGACCCCGCTGCAGAACTTCACCTCCACGCCCCGCCCGCTCGACGGCGTCGCCCCCTTCGTGTGGCACGGCTCCATCCGCACGCCGCAGATCGCGGAGGTTGCGGCCTACTACGGCGACGGCTTCTTCGCGAACAACATCTTCTGGCCCAAGGAGCACTACCAGCAGCTGATCGGGCTCTACCGCGACCGTTACGAGCACTACGGCCACGGGAAGGCCGACCAGGCGATCGTGGGCCTGGGCGGGCAGTTCTTCATGCGGAAGAACTCCCAGGACGCCGTCAAGGAGTTCCGCCCGTACTTCGACAACGCCCCGGTCTACGGCCACGGCCCCTCGCTCGAGGACTTCACCTCGCAGACCCCGCTGACCGTCGGCAGCCCGCAGGAAGTCATCGAAAAGACCCTCACCTTCCGTGAGTACTTCGGCGACTACCAGCGCCAGCTGTTCCTGATCGACCATGCGGGCCTGCCGCTGAAGACCGTGCTGGAACAGCTGGACCTGTTCGGCGAAGAGGTCCTGCCGGTCCTGCGCAAGGAGTACGCGGCCCTCAAGCCGGCCCACGTCCCCGAGCCGCCCACCCACGCCGCCCGCGTGGCGGCGTCGCTGGCCGCCGGCGCCGGAGCGTCAACGCTGGATGAAGCCAGCAGCCAGGACGCCTGATGTCCGCCAAGACAGCAGAGTCACCCGTTCGCCTGGCCGCGGAGACCTGGGAATCGCTGTTCCGCGCCCAGGTGGCGGTGATGCGCAAGCTGCAGGCCGGCCCCGCCTTCAAGGCCCTCGCGGTCAATGAATACGACGTCCTCTTCACCCTCTCCCGCTGCCCCTCCGGAGGGCTCCGCCTGAACGAGCTCAACGACCATGTGCTGCTGAGCCAGTCGAGCCTGAGCCGGCTCGTGGAACGCCTCGAAAAGCGCGGGCTCGTGGAGCGGACGCCGGCCCCCGACGACGGCCGCGGGATCCTGATCACGCTCACCGAGGCCGGGTGGGAACTGCAGAAGCAGATCGGCCGCGAACACGTCCGGGACATCGCCGCCATCGTGGCCCCGGCCCTCACGGCCGGCGAGCAGCAGGAACTGCTGCGGCTCACGGAGAAGCTGCGGGCGTCGGTGGCCTCGCGCACGGCCGGCGCCTAGCGGAGGACGACGAGCTTCGCCGGGTCTTCGTCCGGCAGCTCGCCGTTGACGACGGCCGTGACCTTGAGTTCCTTGAGGGACAGGCTGCCGCCCACCGTGGACAGGAACGCGGTATCGGAGGAGTCGCGCCCGGCCGTGATCCGCAGCATGCTGCCGCGCGGTGCCAGGCCGGTGGGATCGATGACGTGCCAGGCCCCGTTGATGTGGGCCTCCGCCACCGCATGGAAGTCCATCGGGCTCAGGCCCGGAGCGTACACGGCGGCCAGCCGGGCCGGGACGTTCTTGGACCTGAGCAGGGAAATGGCGAGATGGGCAAAGTCGCGGCACACGCCGCGCCGGTGCAGCAGGGTCTCCACGGCGCCGTCGGTCCCCCGCGAGGATCCGCTGACGTAGCGGAGTTCGCTGAAGACCCAGTTGCGCACGGCGTGCAGGAGTTCTTCGCCCTGCAGCCCGCCGAATTCGGCGTAGGCCGTCGGCAGGAGCCTGTCGGATTCCGCGTAGCGGCTGGGCCGGACATAGCGGATGAGTTCCATCAGCCCGGCTTCTTCCGGCAGGGCAAAACCGGCGACGGTGGCCGTGTAGTCGACCAGCACATCCGAGGGCTCCGGGAACTCCATGTAGTGGAAGCGCCCGCCGTGCTGGTCACTCAACTCCGTCAAAGCCACCTCTTGCCCGTCCGCCGTGACGGAGAGTGTTTCCCGGAACGAGTCGTAGCCGGCGTTGCGGGCCACGGCCACGGCCATGGCGACCTTGGTGTCGGCGACGGTCTTGAAGGCCATTCGGGCGGCCACAGTGCGTTCCATGTATCTCCGGGGTGTGAATTGACGGCAGGTGAAGTCGACGTCGTCGGCCCATCGGGTCTACGGGCGGAGCGGGACTAGTTTCTGATCCTCAGAGACATTAGCATCCGCTGGACGTTGGCGAATTCGGACCCCTCGTTGACGTATGCGGCCGCCTGGTCCAGAGTGTCGAAGGACTTCGCCGGGGCCACCTTCTGGTCCGGAGCGAACGACTTCAGCGCCGTCAGGTCCCCGAAGGAGTAGTCGCCCTTGCCGTCCGGGCCGCGGACCACGTTCTGCAGCGCGCAGCTCTTGCCTCCGGCCCCTCCCACCATGTTGGTGAGGCCGTAGGAGCCGAAGTACTTGTAGCCCTGGATCACCCGGAACACCACACGCGGGTCAATGGTCCCCTCGCCATCCCGGTGCGGCAGCTCCACCGGGACGCTGCTGATCACGACGTACGGCCTGCCGTCTTCCTCGGCGCAGGCCGGGACGGGCTGCGGCTGGAGCCCGGTCTGCAGCGTGGCCAGGTAGCCGCCCTTGGCGTCCTTGACCTCGATCTTGAGCGCCCCGGGCATCGTTCCCTGGTCCGGCGCCACGGACTGGACGATCCACTCCTGCGGCAGCTCGAAGGAAATGGCCTTCCCCGGATCGCTAAAGACCTTCCAGGCCGTCGCGGTCGAGCCCGGCGCGGCGGAGGCACTGCCGGATGCGGCTGGCTCCGCCGTCGCGCTGGTGCCGGTAGTGGCGCCGGTGGTCGCGCCCGCGCCGGTCTCCGCGCCGGGCGCCGACGGCGTCGGAGCGCTCGGGGTGCCGCCGGCTGTCCATGCCGGGGTCCCGCCGCCCGCGCTGCTGCAGCCGGAGGCCGCGGCGACCGCGAGCGCAGCGGCGATCCGGACCCCTCGCAGTAGTGCCGTCCCAGTCATGGGGTCAGCCTACCGCCGCGATCCCGGAGGCGGGGTAGCTCGGAGGACCCGCGTTTCGTGGAAACGGAGGTCCGGTCGCAGCCCGCCTGCCGGCCCGGCGTCTGCCGCACAATGCGCGAGCAAAATCGGGCTACGCTGTGGACATGGCGGAACAGAAGAGTGACGGAACGCAATGTGGGGACCAGAACGGCGTGGCGGACATCTCCGACGTGGACATCGCAGACTGGCGGCTCCGTACCTTTGCCCTCTACGCCAACGTGCGGAAAATCGCCGAGGACAGCCCCGCCGAAGCGCATTCCTACTGGCGACACGAGCGGGACCGGATGTTCGCCACCCACCCCGCCTCTGCGCTGACAGCAGCCGCCAAGTCCAGCTTCGACGGGCTGAAGACGGCGGACTACGACCCGATCTACCGCTTCC
>JAODMV010000191.1 GCA_025464875.1 Arthrobacter sp.
CGTCTTCATCGGCCTGCAGCAGGGTGCCGACCTCGTTCACGAACCCGAGGGGATCCAGCCGCACCGGAACGGCTTCGACATAGACCATGGGCAGCCGGCCGCGCGCCTCAAACAGATCCTCTTCGGAGAGCCAGCCGGGATTCGGGTCAGGGGTGCGAACGTTCATGGTTAAGTTCTACCGCATCCCCGCTCGAAGCCCGCGCGGAACGTCACACGGCCGGCATGGATACCCGGGCTCTCCAGCCGAGATCCGTGCCGGAGCGCCGGTCCGGGTCCGCGCAGATATCCGTCGTGGGAGGCCCCGCCCCGTTCGCGTGTTCCTCCGTGGAGTTGAAGAGCTCTGCCGGCGACACTGCCGGAAGCGCCGGCGGGAACGCCGCCGGCGGCATCTCCGGAGGAGCCGCCCGCTCCGTCCCCTACGCCGTCCCCTACGCCGCCGCCATCCCGTCCGGAGGCGGGGCCGCCGCGCAGGGCACAGCCACCGGAACAATCACCTGCGCCGTCCCGTCCGGGGTCGAGGTATTTGCCGGGCTGGGCGCCACCATGACGGTGACAGCCGGTCAGGTCACCAACGTCATCACCGTGCCGCTTACTGCCGTGGAGGGCAGCGTCAAGGAAGGATCGGTCTGGCTCGCCCCGGCAGGCGCGGCCCCCGGTTCCGCTCCTCTTGACGGAACGCCGGCAGGCCCGGCCGGGGAGCCTCAACAGCGGGCCGTCCAGCTGGGCCTCAACGATGGCTCGGTGATCGAGATCGTCTCGGGCCTGAGCGAAGGGGAATCCGTCCGCGAATTCATCCCCGGAGCCCCTGCCCAGCTCCAACCGGGCCCGCAACTCGCCGGGCCCGGCTCCTTCCCGGCCGGCGGCTGATCGTGGAGGAACTGGTGTCCCTCAAAGGCGTGACACGGACCGTCCGCTTGCCCGACGATCAGGAACTGCACATTCTCCGCGGCGTGGATCTCGCCGTCCACAGCGGGGACCACACCGCGGTGATCGGGCGATCCGGCTGCGGAAAATCCACCTTGCTGAACCTGCTTGGGCTGCTGGACCTGCCCACCAGCGGCGGACTCTGCTTCCAGGGAATGCCGGTTCAGCAGCTCAGCAGCAACGTCCGGGCGAAACTGCGGGGCTCCGCGGTAGGGTTCGTGTTCCAGCAATTCAACCTGTTGCCGGGCCGCAGCGCCCTGGACAACGTGATCACGCCCCTCCTGTACGCGCGCGGCGCCGCATTCTGGCGACGCCGCGAACTTGCCATGGACATGTTGGACCGGGTGGGTCTTGCCGGCCGTGCGCAGACCCTGCCCAATATGCTCTCCGGCGGTGAACAGCAGAGGGTGGCGATAGCACGAGCGCTGGTTCGCCGGCCGCGGCTGATCCTGGCGGACGAACCCACGGGGGCGCTCGATGTGGATACGGGACAGGCGGTCATGGCCCTGCTCGACACCGTCGCGACGGAATCGGGCGCCGCCCTCATCACCATCACGCACGACGTCAACGTCGCCTCCCTGGCGCGAGCCTGCTACCGCCTGGAATCGGGCGTTCTGACGCCGGCCGAGGTGCCGGCACGGACGCTCGCGTGACCGGGGTAATTTCGGCCTTGGTGGAGGCGTGGCAGGAACTGCGGATCAACAAGACCCGCATTCTCCTGGCACTGCTGGGCGTGGCACTTTCGGTTGCCGCCCTGAGCTCGGTGGTAGGGGTGGGGAATCTGGCGCGCGAGGGGTTCAAAGCGAGCTCCGAGCGTAACGGCGGCCGTTCGGCGACCCTGGGCCTTGGAGTCTACGGCCCCAGCGAGCCGGATCCGCAGAAACTCGAGGCCGCCTACCGGGGCATCATCGCGCGCTACGGAATCACGTACTACTCGCATTCGGTCCAGGCGCAGGCGTTCTTCCAGTTTCCGCGCGGCGTGCAGCCGGTACAGCTCCAGGTGGTGGATCCCGGCTACGGCGTCATCCACCGGGTGGACGTCAGCCAGGGAAGCTGGTTCGCGGAGGACGACGAAGCGCGGCTGGCCCCTGCCGTGGTCGTTTCAGAGGCGTTCTACCATGCCGCCGGCCGGCCAAACCTGACCACGCATCCGAAGGTGAAGCTGGTTGGCGACCCGGCAACAACCGCGGTGATGATCGGGGTGGTCCCGGATCCGTATCCGGAGTCACCGCCGTCGGCCTACCTGCTGACGGGCGCCGCAGAACGGGCGGGGGTCACCGGGATCATCGGGGCGGGGCCCGGGCAGTTCAAACTGTGGGTCCAGGACGGCCAGGCGGAGGCGCTCAAGGCGGCCATCACTTCGGACCTTCGACGGCAGTTCCCGGGCATGGAGGCGCACGCGGAGCGGATGGACTACGCCAGCCTGGGGGATCCGTTCGCAACGGTCCAGCACGCCGTGGGCGGCATCGCCGGGGTCGTGCTGCTCCTGGGCGCTGTCGGAATGCTGAACATCTCCATGGTCACCGTGCGGTACCGGGTCCGGGAGATCGGCATCCGCAGAAGCTTCGGGGCCACCTCCCGGCGGATCTTCCTGGGCGTCCTGATGGAGTCCGTCGTGGCGACGGCGGTGGCCGGGATGGCGGGCGTGATGCTGGCCGTCGCCGTGGTCAAAAACCCGTGGATCGAGTCCAAAGTCGCGCCCGGCCTGAGCGAATACCCGGCATTTCCGATCGAGGCAGCGATGCTGGGCCTGGCTGCGGCCGTGCTCGTGGGTGCCCTAGCCGGAGCAATACCGGCACTCGTGGCCGTCCGGGTCAAAGTGATCGACGCTATCCGCTTCTAGGAGACCACTGGGAGCCTGCGGGCGGCCCGGCTACGGCCGAGGCGGTGTCGAAATCCAAACGGCCGGGTGCTGTCCGAGCGGACGGCCGCCGGCATCCGGGTTGGCCACGTGCAAGGTACGGACGTACGCCTCTTCGGTCATGCCCACCTCATGCCCCGCGGCGGCGAGCCGGTCCCGCAAGGCGTCCAGGTCGCCGTCGTATTCGAAGCCCAGGCCGGCCCGTGCCGGTCCGGCGCCGGGGCGCACCATCAGCACTCCGCCGTTCTTGGCGCTGAAGTCGGCCGTCTCGTATTCCTCGGGCTCAGGCCGGAACCGCGCGCCGATGCTCCGCAGCGTGTCGGCGGCAGCGGCGGTGTCCTCCGTGAACCACACTTCGACGACGGCGAGGGCCGGGTCGGCGTCGGCGCCGGCCGTGCCGGGGGCGGCCTGATCGGCCAGAAAGGCGAAGCCGTCCTTGCCGGTGATGCGGCAGGAATCGCCGTGCTCGGCCTGGATGAGCTCGGCCGGGGCGTTTCCGGATGCAGCGCCGGCCTCGTTGGTGCGGCGGGCGAACTCGGCGAGGTCGCCCACTTCGACGCCGAAAGCGGTGGTGCCGTCCGCAGCGGAACCGGCCGCGGCCGGGTGCAGCGCCAGACGGCCCGAGCCGGCATCGAATTCCCGCCATCCGGCGTCGTCTTTCGTCTTCACCAAGCCCAGATCGCCCAACAGACGTTCCCACTGGTCCAGGCGGGAAGTGAAATGGATGGGACGGACACGCAGCATGGGCTTCTCCCTGTACCTGGCATCGACACGGACACGGGTTCGATGGTGATACGGACATGATGCCACGCCTTGAAGAAACAGGCGCCAGGAGCAGAATGGTGCCATGGTTGCCGACCTTGAGGAACTGCTGGTCCCGGACGCCGCCGCGTGGCGGGCGTGGCTCGAGACGCACCACGCGGCGAGCTCCGGCGTGTGGTTGGTGCTGCACAAGAAGGGCGGCTCGGTCACGACGCTGGGTTACGACGCCGCCCTCGACGAGGCGCTGTGCTTCGGCTGGATTGACGGCCAGGCCAGGCGCCGCGACGCGGGGAGTTACTTCCAGCGGATGACCCGCCGCGGGCCCAAAAGCCCCTGGTCCGCGCGGAACGTGGGCCACATCGAGCGCCTGGCGGCTGCCGGAAGGCTGACCACGGCCGGCCGCGCCGCCGTCGAGAGCGCCAAGGCGGACGGCCGCTGGGAGGCGGCCTATTCGGGGGCGGCCACGGCGGAGGTCCCGGCGGACCTCGCGGCGGCGATTGCCGCCGAGCCGCGGGCCCAGGCCATGTTCGAGGTCCTGACTTCCGTGAACCGGTACGCCTTGATCTATCGGACCAACGCGGTCAGGCAGGTTTCCACCCGGAAACGGAAGATCGCCGGATTCGTGCAGATGCTCGCCCGGCACGAAACGCCGTACCCGCAGGCCAAACGGCCCCCCGTCCCGTAACCCGTCCCGCAACCAGTCCGGCAGCCGCGCCCGGTCCCGCGCCCGTTCCGGAATCCCGCGGGGCTCAGTCCGGCGCCAGGTCCTCCATCGGGAAGGCCACGGCCTCGCCCACCACGCGCAGGCTCAGCTCGGTTCCCGGGCGGGCGATG
>JAODMV010000202.1 GCA_025464875.1 Arthrobacter sp.
TTTCGAGCGCCTCCACGGCGGCCGCCATCACGGACTCCGGAGGGTTGCCCGGCTAAATCCCGGTGATCTTCAGTCTGGTCTGGAACGACGGCATCCCTCAACCCTAGTGCGCGCCGTGCTGGAGCCAGGCCCGGGAGCACCGCCCAGCGACGACCAACGTGCGGGAGCATCCGCCCAGCAACGACCCAACGTGCGGGAGCGTTGTGCAGGCTAGCCGGTGTTCCGCAGGCCCGCGGCGACGCCGTTGACCGTGATCAGCATGGCGCGGTGGAGGCGTTCGTCGGGCGCGGCCTTCCCCTCGCCCGCGCCGGCTTCGGCCCGCACCCGGCGCAGCAGCTCCACCTGCAGGTAGCTGATCGGGTCCAGGTATTGGTCCCGGATCTCCAGCGAGCGCTTCAGCGTCGGCTGGGCGTCCAGCAGCAGATCCTCGCCAGTGAGGAGCTGGATCTCCGCGACGGTGAGCTCGTATTCGTCCCGGATGGTCCGGAAGAGATGGTGCAGCTCCTCCGGGACCAGGGTGGAGACGTAGTAGCCGGCGATGTCCATATCGGTCTTGGCCAGCGTCATTTCCACGTTGGAAAGCACCGAGCGGAAGAAATGCCAGCCGTCCATCATCTCCACCAACTGGGCCGAGTGGCCGGCCTCGCGGGCGGCCTTGAGGCCGGAGCCGACGCCGAACCAGCCCGGAACGATCTGCCGGGACTGGGTCCAGCCGAATACCCACGGGATGGCGCGCAGGCCTTCCAGCCCGGCGCCGGAGTCGGGCCGCTTGGACGGTCGGGAGCCGATGTTCAGCGAGCCCAGCTGCTCCACCGGGGTGGAGGCCATGAAGTACGCCGGCAGGTCCGGATCGTCGACCAGCGTCCGGTACCGCGCAAACGCGGCGTCGGAAATGGTCTCCATGAGGTGGCCGTAGCGCACCCGCTGGTCCTCGGAGGTGCGCGGGTTGCGGTGCAGCGCGGATCCCTGCAGAACCGCCGCGACCGACAGCTCCAGGTTTTCGCGGGCCAGCTCCGGCAGCGAGTACTTGTCCGAAATGACCTCGCCCTGCTCGGTGAACTTGATTTCGCCTTCCAGCACCCCGTTGGGCTGGGCCAGGATGGCGTCATAGGTCGGCCCGCCGCCGCGGCCCACGGAGCCGCCGCGGCCATGGAAGAGACGCACCCGGACGCCGTGCTTCGCCGCGACATCTCGCAGTTTGCGCTGGGTCTTGTGGATCTCCCACTGGCTCGTCATCACACCGGATTCCTTGTTGGAGTCCGAGTAGCCGAGCATGATTTCCTGCACGTCGCCGCGCAGCCGGACCAGCTCCCGGTAGGACGAATCGGACAACAGCCGGTCCACGATCTCGGCCGAGGCGCGCAGCTCCTCCACCGTCTCCAGCAGCGGCGCGAAGCCGATCTTGGCGTAGGGCGCGTCGCCGAAGAGGCTGACCAGCCCGGCCTCGCGGGCCAGCACGGCCGCGGCCAGCACGTCGTCCGCGCCGCGCGTCATGGAGATGATGTAGGTCTCGATCACGTCGGGGCCGTAGGTGCGCAGGGCGCGCCGGATCTCCCGGAAGACGTCGTAGGTGCCGTCCGCGGCGCCATCGAGCTTGACCGGGTGCCCGGAAAGCGGCCGGCGGGAGGCCAGCTCCGATCCCAGCACCTCCAGGCGCTCGGTGCGGCTGAGTTCCGCGTAGCGGACGCCCGGGCCGCCGAGGCGGTCCATGAGCTGCCCGACGGCGTCATGGTGGTAGTCGGCGTGTTCGCGGATGTCCAGGGTGGCCAGGTGGAGCCCGAAGGAGGCGATGGCGCGGCGGACCCGGGCGAGGGCGCCGTCGGCGGCGAGCGCCGCACGGTGGTTCCGCAGGGACCGTTCCAGAATGCCGAGTTCGGCGAGCAGGTCGGCGGTGGCTTTGTAGTCGCGGCCGGGCTCGTGCGCGGACCCGGCCGCGACGCGGCGCGCGGTGTTCAGCAGCTTGGCCTTGATGCAGGTGAGCTTGAGCCGGTACGGCTCCTGCGCGTTCAGCTCCAGGACCCGGGGGTCCAGGCCCGGTAGATGTTGGAGGTCGACGTCGATCGAGTCCAGGAGCTCCTGGTCCGCCCCGGCCAGCGCCGTCGAGTTGGACAGGATGGAAATGAGCCCGTCGATCAGGCCGACGCTGATCCGCACGGCGTGCTGGTTCTGCAGCTGCAGAACCTCCCGGGTCACGGCGGCGGTGACGTTGGGGTTGCCGTCCCGGTCACCGCCGATCCAGGACCCGAACCGGATGGGGGCCTTCTCGGCGGGGAGGGTGACTCCGTGCTCCCCGAGCAGTTCCGAGAGATCCGAGAGCATCTCCGGCATGGCGTCGGTGAGGATGCCATTGAGGTAGTAGATCGCGTTCCGGGCCTCGTCGAGCGGGGTAGGCCGGACTTGGCGGAGCTCGTCCGTCTGCCACATCTGGTCGATCACTTCGGACAGTTGGCGGTCCTGCCGGCGGCGCGCCGAGGTGCCCTCCTCCGTGGCTTCGGCGAGGATATCGGAGAGCCGGCGGACCTTGTCCAGCACCGAGCGGCGCGAGGCCTCGGTGGGATGCGCCGTGAAGACGGGCCGGACATCGAGCTCGTCCACGACCTCCTGCAGCACGGCGGGGCCGGCCTGTCCGGCGATGTCGGCGACCGCCTTGGCCAGCCAGCCGTTCTTTTCCTGCCGGGTGCGCAGGCCGCGGACCCGGTGGACCTGTTCGGCGGCGTTGGCCAGGTGGAAGTAGAAGGCGAAGGCGCGGACCAGGTCGGTGGCCTGCTCCAGCGGCAGGGAGCCGAGCAGTTCGCGGATTTGGGCGACGACGTCGTACGAACTCCACGGGCCGGTGGCATCGGCGCCGCCCCGGGCGGCCTCCTTGGACTCCTTGGTCAGCAGGCGCACCTGCTCCACCAGGTCCAGGAGCTCGGGGCCGTGCTGGCGGACCAGGGATTCGCCGAGCAGGGTGGACACCCGCCGGACGTCGGCCCGCAGTTCGGAGGCCAGATCGGTGCCGGGAGTCATTGCAGTGTCAGCCATGGAAGCTATCTTTCGAGGGTTCGACGTGGCTAGTACACTGCGCTGGATACTGTGAGCCGGGTTACGTGTTCCTATGGGATGTTACTCGCAGCCCGCACGGCCTGGGAATCCGTCTCGGATAGTGTGCGGGCGTCGGGAACAGCGCGTCCGGATAGCATGAAGCCATGCCGCCGCAGCCTGGCCGGTTCCCGCCGGCCGGGGCCACCCCTCCGAGGCAAGGAAGCCATGAACACCACCCCTGACGCCCAACATGCCCGCTGGCAGCGTTTCCGGCAGGCCCGCAACGCCGCCCTGGCCAGCGAGCACGGCTGGCTGACGCTGACCTCGTTCCAGTGGCTGGAGGACCGGCCCGCCGCCGTCGAAGGTGTGCCGGGGCTGTGGTCCACGGACGGCACGACGGCGTTCCTGACCGCCCCCGGCTCCGACGGCCTGGCGTTCGTGGAGACCGGCGAGAGCGTGGACGGCACGGTCAGTGCGGCGCTCACGAACGAGGAGTCTCTGATGTGGGTCCAGTACGGCGGCGAGGACGGCCAGCAGGTGGTCGTGGAGCTGGCCAGGCGGGCGGACAGGTACGCCATTCGCACCCGGGATTCGCAGTCGCCCGTGCTGACCGGATTCGACGGCGTGCCGACCTTCGATTACCGGCCGGACCTGGTGGTCGAGGCCAGGTTTTTCCCCTATCCGGAGCCCGTGGATGTCCCGATCGGCACCGCCAACCCGCTGGTGGACGGTATCCACCGTTCCGTCGGCGAGCTGGTGTTCCGGCTGCCGGGGAAGGACCACGAGTTCCATTTGCAGGCCGAGGAAGAGAAGCTCGGGGCGCTCACGGTCACCTTCCACGATGAGACCAACGGTGAATCAACGGACGAATGGCGCAAGGTCTCGACCGCCAGGCCACGGCCGGACGGAACCGTGACCCTGGACTTCAACCGGGCAATCAACTATCCGAGCGCCTTCACCCCGTATGGCACCTGCCCCATGCCGGTAAGGAACAACAGCCTGGACTACCGGATCGAAGCCGGCGAGAAAGAGCCCGCGATCTTCTAGCGCCCACCCCTCCCCCCGCGAGCCCACCCCTCCCCCGCGCGAACGGACACGGGGGGGCCGGGAAATGCGGATTTAGGGGCGCCCAGTGTCCGCGCGCGCGGTGTGCAGCCCGGGCGCCGTACGTGGCGGGGAGCCCTGGGCCGGGGCGGTGACTTGGGCCCCATCCTGATGGCGCCGTCCAGACGGATGGTCTCGCCGTTGAGCATGGCGTTGTCCACGATGTGTGCCGCCAGTTTCGCGTACTCGGCGGGGCGGCCGAGCCGGGAGGGGTGCGGCACCTGGCGGCCGAGGGAATCCTGGGCCTCCTGCGGAAGGCCTGCCATCATCGGAGTCTCGAAGATTCCCGGCGCGATGGTGACCACACGGATCAGCGAGCGGGCCAGTTCGCGGGCCAGCGGCAGCGTCATCGCGGCCACGGCGCCCTTGGAGGCGGCATAGGCGGGCTGGCCGATCTGGCCGTCAAAGGCGGCGACGGAGGCTGTGTTGATGATGACGCCTCGTTCCGGACCGCCCAGCTCCGTTCCGGCCGGCTCGGTCGCCGCCATCGCGGCGGCGGCGAGGCGGGTCACGTTGAAGGTGCCCACGAGGTTGATCTGGATGACGCGGTTGAAGCTCTCCAGCGGGAGCACGCCGTCGCGGCCCAGCACCTTGCCGGGCGTGCCGATTCCGGCACAGTTCACCACGATGCGCAGCGGGCCCAGGGCCACGGCGGCGTCGACGGCGGCTTGCACCTGCGCCTCGTCGGTGACGTCGGCGGGGACAAAGACGGCCTTGTTATCCCGCTTCAGCGCCTTTCCGGCTTCCGCGGACTCCGCGCGGCCAGTTCCCCCGGCGTTCAGCTCCGCGGCGAAGGCATCCCCGGCGGAGGCCGGCAGATCCACCAGCACCACGGACGCGCCGTCGTCGAACAGGCGCCGTGCCGTCGCCGCGCCCAAGCCTGAGGCCCCGCCCGTAATCAACGCGACAGTACCCTTGACGTCCATACATCCTCCTCGATGTGGGAATCCGAACCGGCGCTGAGGCCCTCGCTGTGAACGGTGCACGGAGCAGCCAGCCGGAACATTAGTTAGTGAATGTTAACTGGAAGGCGGATATTGCGCACCTTCTCCGGACGGAAGGGCACCGCCGCTAGGCTGGGTCCATGATCCCAGCAACCGGCCCCGACTGGTCGTTCCGTGCCGACGAAGCGGCCCGCGCGGTGACGAGCCTTTTCGGGCAGCGGCTGCTTTTCCTCCCGGGCACCCATCTGGCCGCGGTCGTGCGGCCCTCCGGCGCGCTGCTGAACCCGGGCCGGCCCTGGCACTACTGGTGGCAGGCGCAGTACCTGGACTGCCTGGTGGACGCCGGCCGGCGGCAGCTGGGCAGCAAGGGCCGCCCGGGGAAGCGGTTCGACGGCGGGAGCCGGGCCGTCACGCTGGCCTCCCGGCTGCTGACCGGCATCCGGCTGCGCAATTTCCTGAGCGTCGTCAATAACTACTACGACGACATGGCCTGGCTGGCCCTGTCCACCCTGCGGCTGGAGGAACTTGCCGAGGATGCCGGCGAGCCGGCCGGCCGGGAGCGCAACGCCCGGATCCTGGAACGCCTCACCCGGCAGTTCGACTCCGCTTCGACGGACGACCTGGGCGGCGGCACTTTCTGGAGCACCAAACGGGATTTCAAGAACACCCCGGCCACGGCGCCGGCGGCCCTCTACTACGCCCGGACCGGCAGGGCGGCCAAGGCGCAGGCCCTGCTGGACTGGCTCAACGCCCGGCTCTTCGACCCGGAAGAGGGCCTATACCGGGACGGGCTCCGGATCAGCGCCGCCGGCGAGACCGTACTGGAAGGCACCATCTACACCTACAACCAGGGCCCGGTCCTCGGCGCCCTGCTCGAGCTCGGCGGCGCGGCAAACCTGGAGCGAGCCGCCGCCCTGGTGGCGTCGGTGGCACGCAGCCTCACCCTGCCGGCGCCGCTGGCGGGGCGCAGCGCCACGGTGCTGCGCCCCGAGGGCACCGGCGACGGCGGGCTCTTCACCGGGATCCTCGTCCGGTACCTGGCGCTGGCTGCCCTCGACACACGGCTCCCCGCCGAGGCCCGGGCCGCGGCCGCCATGCTGGTGAACGACACCGCCGAGGCCTTTTGGGAGGGCCGGCGCGCCGTCCCCGCCTCGGAACCGCTGGCGCGTAGTGGCACCGGACTGCTCTTCTCCGCCCACCCGGAGGTGCCGGCGGCGCTCAGTTACCCGGCGGGCGCCGCCGTCGAGCTTTCCACCCAGCTTCAGGCGTGGATGGTTCTGGAGGCGGCCGCGTCGCTCGCGGCACAGCCGCAAAGAACGCCGCGAAAAGGGCCGCGGGCAAGGCCCGAAGCCGTCCCAGAAGCGGACCCGGGACCCGGAACGGGGAATTAAGTCACGCAACAGTTTCGTAATTGATGTGATCCTGATCACATAATGGCGTCTGAAGTTGGTTGCTTAGGTTTGGCTAACCTACAGTTTTCGTTAGTGAGCATGCCCTAACTTCCCCGCTCACGGGGGCTAGGGTTCCCCAACGTTTTCTTTGCAGAAAGTAGCCTCATGAACATCCGCAAAAACGGGCTGGCAGGCATCGCCCTCGCCGCCTCCGCCGCGCTCGGCCTGGCAGCCTGTGGCTCCAGCACCCCCTCCTCCAACAGCAGCACCGCGGCCTCAGACGGCAACGTCGCCGGCGAGATCACGGTCTACAACGCCCAGCACGAATCCCTGACCCAGGAATGGATCGACTCCTTCACCGCCGAAACCGGCGTCAAGGTCACCCTTCGCCAGGGCTCGGACACCGAGATGTCCAACCAGATCGTCCAGGAAGGCAAGGCCTCCCCCGCCGACGTCTTCCTCACCGAAAACTCCCCCGCCATGGCCCAGGTGGAAAACGCCGGCCTGTTCGCGGACGTGGACCAGGCCACCGTCGACCAGGTCCCCAGCGAATTCCGTCCCTCCACCAACAAGTGGACCGGCATCGCAGCCCGCTCCACCGTGCTGGTCTATGACAAGAGCAAGCTGAGCGAAGACCAGCTGCCCAAGTCCATGCTGGACCTGGCCAACCCCGAATGGAAGGGCAAGTGGGCCGCGTCGCCGTCCGGCGCCGACTTCCAGGCGATCGTCTCCGCCCTGCTGGAGCTCAAGGGCGAAGCCGCCGCCGAGGAATGGCTCAAGGGCATGAAGGAGAACTTCAAGGCCTACAAGGGCAACAGCACGGCCATGAAGGCCGTCAACGCCGGCGAGGTCGACGCCGCCCTGATCTACCACTACTACTACTACGGCGACCAGGCCAAGACCGGCGAGAACTCCAAGAACGTCACGCCGCACTACTTCAAGAACCAGGATCCGGGCGCCTTCGTGTCCGTCTCCGGCGGCGGCGTGCTGGAATCTTCCAAGAACGCGGCGGCCGCGCAGGCCTTCCTCAAGTTCATCACCGGCAAGAAGGGCCAGGAGGTCCTCCAGAAGGGCACCTCCTTCGAGTACGCCATCGCCTCGGATGTTCCGGCGAATGACAAGCTCGTGCCGCTGGCCGAGCTGCAGGCCCCCACCGTGGATCCCGCAAAGCTCAATTCCGCCAAGGTCACGGAGCTGATGACCAAGGCAGGGCTGCTCTAACCAAGTGACATCCAAGCTGGCGGCTTCCGGGAATGCCGGGGGCACGACGACGGCGGGCAGGGGCAAGCGCCCCCGCCCGCCTTTCGGCGTTTCTGTTATAGCCATCATCGCGGTCCTGATCGCCGTGTTCGCACTGGTCCCCCTGGGCTACGTCATCGTTATGACGGCCGCGACCGGATGGGAGAACGCCGTCGCGCTGATCTTCCGTGCGCGTGTGGGCGAGCTCCTGCTCAACACCGTGCTGTTGACGGTGGTGACGGTGCCGCTGTGCCTCATTCTCGGCGTGGGCGGCGCGTGGTTGGTGGAACGGACACAGCTTCGTGGCCACAAGTGGTGGGCCGTGCTGCTCGCCGCACCGCTGGCCATTCCCGCGTTCGTCAACAGCTACGCCTGGGTCTCGGCCGTGCCCTCGCTCGGCGGACTGTGGTCCGGCGTCCTGATCGCCACGCTGTCCTATTTCCCGCTCGTGTACATTCCGGCCGCGGCGACACTCAGCCGCCTGGACCCGGCAATCGAACAATCCGCCGCGTCCCTGGGCCTGGGCGCCTGGCGTGCCTTCTTCCGCGTGGTGCTGCCCCAGTTGCGCATCGCGATGACCGGCGGCGCCCTGCTGGTGTCCCTGCACCTGCTGGCGGAGTACGGCGCCTTTGCGATGATCCGCTTCGACACTTTCACCACCGCGATCATGGTGCAGTACCAGTCCACCTTCAACGGCACGGCCGGAAACATGCTGGCAAGCGTCCTTGTCTTCATTTGCCTGATCCTGCTGCTGGCGGAAGTCCGCAGCCGCGGCACCGCCCGCTATGCCAGGGTCGGCTCCGGCGCCCAGGGCCGCGCCCTGCGCCTGCCGCTGCACGCCTACCAGCTCCCCGCCCAGCTGTCCCTGCTCGCCCTCACGGTGCTGGCCTTCGGCCTGCCGCTGTGGTTCGTTCTGCGCTGGATCGTCGCCGGCGGACCGGGCATCTGGGCAGCGGACGAATTCCTGCCGGCGCTGTTGCAGACCCTCGCCTACGGTTTGGCCGGGGCCGCGGCCACCACCGTGGTCGCGTTCCCCATGGCCTACCTGGCCGTGCGGCATCCCAGCTGGTTCAGCAAGGCCCTGGAACTGTCCAACTACATCACGAGCTCGCTGCCCGGGATCGTGGTGGGCCTGGCATTCGTGACCGTGAGCATCCGGCTGGCACCCGGCATATATCAGACGGCGTGGGTCCTGGTCGCGGCCTATGTGCTGCTGTTCCTGCCACGGGCGCTGGTCAATATCCGGTCCGGCCTGTCCCAGGCTCCGAAGGAACTCGACGAGGCCGCGCAGGCGCTGGGCAAGCCTCCCCTGGCGTCCTTCCTCCGCGTCACGCTGCGCCTCACCGCCCCCGCAGCCGCCGGCGGAGCCGCGCTGGTGTTCCTC
>JAODMV010000203.1 GCA_025464875.1 Arthrobacter sp.
GGGCAACTTCTTGCTCCTCTCCGAGCGATGCACTCGCCGAACGCCATTGGCCGCCGGTTTTCACATCTTCTTGTAATGGACTGTCCATTAGACCTTAGCACCGCTGTGCTGTTGAACGGAAGGGCGAATTTGATCTGCGTCACTTTAATTTGTCCGCGTTCCGCGAGCTGGCAGGAGCCGGTCGCGCCCACGTTCGCGGCCCTGTTCCCGGGACCGGCGTGCCGTCGGCCCTTGCCGCGTTTTCGTCTCGGAGAGACGGTTATAGTCAGAACTATGGAAACTGAGCCCGGAGAGCCGCGCGGTGTGCCCGACATAAATCAGCCCGGCGCGCCCGGCGCCGCTAGTGGACCGGGCCAGCCGGACTTGTTCAGCCCCATCAATGTCGGACGGATCTCGGGCGTGATCATCGACCAGATCCGGCAGCTCATCCACGGCGGTCAACTGGCAACGGGCGCCCGGCTGCCCTCCGAACGTGACCTTTGTGTGCAGTTCGGCGTTAGCCGCGTTACCGTCCGCGAAGCGCTCCGGGTGCTTGAAGCCAATGGCTTGGTGGAGATCAGGGTGGGTGCCCGCGGAGGCGCGTTCGTCACGGCTCCGACCAGCGACCGGATTGGCGCCGGACTGACCGACTTGCTGGCCCTGTCCGCCTTGAGCGCCGTCGAGGTGACCGAGGCCCGCCAGCTCATCGACCTCGGTGTCGTCCACCTGGTCTGCGCCCGCGCCACCGACCAGGACGTGGAAGAACTGTTCGCCCTGTGCGACGCGGCCGAAGAGGTCGAGGCGGCGGGGGGCTCCACCCTTGAGCTGTCCACCGAATTCCACCTCAGGCTGGCCCAGGCAACGCACAACGGCGCGGTAGCAATGCTCGCCCAGTCGTTTCGCGAGCCGATCCTGATGTCCCTCGAGCGGGCCCGCGAGGCGGCGCCGATTATGGGCCGAAAGGGCATCGAGGAACACCGCGCCCTGGTCGAAGCGGTGCGAGACCGGGATGCCGAACGTGCCGGCCAAATCATGAGCGCCCACCTAAGCCGGACTCTCGACCGCGTCAAGGATGCCAACGCCGCCAAGTGACCGCAGCGGCGGCACTACACCCGGCGCTACCGGCGGGTTCCGTCAGCCATGCTTCGGAGTGATCCTGGCACCCCGGTACATCAACACCACCGCCAGGAAGGCGGTTGCCGCCAGTGCAGCGCCGACCAGCAGTACCCCTTGGAAGCCTGCGAGGAAGCGATCTGCAGGTATCCCGGCAGTGGCCGAGGTTCCGGAGAATACCTGGTAGAGCAACACGGTGATTGCCACACCCATGGATCTGCCGAGGTTCCGCAGGGTGGCAATGGTGCCGTTGGCGACCCCGCTCTGTTCCTGTCCCAAATCACCCATCACGGCTGAAACGTTCGGTGAGCTGAAGAGTCCGACGCTTGCACCCAGAAACGCCAGAACCGATGCCACGAGCCACGGCTGGGATTCAGGTCCGAGAAACGCCGCCCCCACGAAGGTGCAGAACATAACGGCCAGGGCCGCCAAGGCCGGGCGGCGGGAACCGACCCGATCGCTCCACCAGCCCGAAACTGGCGAGACGAGAAGCATTGCAAAGGCCTGAACCGTCATCAGCAGGCCTGTCAGCCCAATCGACCAGCCCAACACCTCGTGCAGGTAGAGCGGAAAGAGAAAAGCGGGAAGCAGCATGAGGATGTATGACAGGAACGCTGCCAGCATCCCCCAGCCGTAGATTCGACGGCGGAAGAGCCGCAAGTCGATGAGCGGCTGGGCCACGCGCAGTTCGCACACGATAAAAAGCGCGAGAGAGATCGCCGACGAAGCCAGTAGGGCGACCACCGCCCAGTTCGACCATCCGATGCGCGGGCCGAAACCCAGGCCCAAAAGCAGGGCGGCGGAGAAGACGATGAACAGGGCCAATCCGAGGAAATCCATCTGTAAGGCCCGGTTTTTCCGGCGCGGGTCGGCCGGGAGCAGGACGAGGGTGCCGATAGCGCCGAGCAGCCCGATCGGCAGATTGATCAGGAATATTGAGCGCCAGCCGAATGCGCCGGTCAGAAGTCCGCCCAGGGCCGGTCCCAGCAGGGTCCCGGCGGCGACCATGCTACCGATGATTCCGAGGATCCGGCCCCTCTGGTCGGCGGGGAAAACCGCCAGGGCCATCGGCGTAATGGTCGCCATGGTCATCGAGGCGCCGATTCCTTGGATGACCCGGAACGCAATCATGGCGCCAAGCGTCGGCGCCATGGCCACGCAGAGTGAAGCCAGGACGAAGATCAGCAGTCCAAGGTTGAGAATCCGCTTGCGGCCGACGGAGTCCGAGAGTCGCCCGAAGAATGGCAGCACGGCCGTAATGGCCAGAAGGTAAGCGGACAGCACCCACTGCAGCGAATCAATCTCGACGCCGAATTCCCGGGCCATCGCGGGCAATGCCACCGTCACCGCCGTGGCGTCCACGTTGGCCATGAAGGTGCCCGTCGTGATGGAGAAGAGAACCAGCCATCTGGCTGCTCCGCCGCGCCGACGGACCCGGGTGGTTTCCACTTCGGTTTCGGTCATGCCTCCCAGCCTCCCAGCCTGTCGCGTTAGCGGATCGCGGCGCTACCCAATCAGCTCGCGGGTGGTCTCGGCGAAGAGTCCCGCTATCGGGGTCGGTTTATCAATGATGTGCTGGTCCATAGCGTAAGACATCAGTGTTTCCAGGGCCTGCCGATTGCGTTCGACGCCGTAGGGCAGCGGATCCGCGCCGGTAAGCTGCAGAACCTTCCGGTACATCTGGTCGGTCGGGCTCGCCGTACCGATCGTGTCCGTGCGGAGCCGTTCCAGATAGAGCTCCTTCGAACGGGAGAACGCACTGAACAGCTCGGCCGCGACGCCCGGGAACCGCTCCAGGATCTCGTCCTTGACCACCACCAGATGGTTGATCGGGTAGCTCCCGGTGCGGCACAGCGCGTCATACCCCCGCTGGAGGGCATCGGGGAACAGCGGCACCACATCGGGATGGTTCACCGCAACCCCGATCACGGCGTCGATTTCACCGGCAATCAGCATTTCACCGAGGTCTTTCCCGGCTTCAAGGGTGCTGACGTTGGGGGGGAGGACAAAGTCGTTGACATGTTCCCGGGCCGAGCGGATCCAATGAATCCGCTCCAGGTCCACTCCGTATTCCGACTGCAGGATCCCGCGGGCCCACACGCCCGTCGTCACCGTGTACCCACGATTCACGCCAACACGGCGGCCTTCGAGGTCTTTGGGATGGCTGATCCCGGACTTCGAGTTGACGAGTATGGCCCCATGATGGAAACCCCGCACCAGGAACACGGGCAGAGCCGTGAAGGGCACGCCCTGGGCCTTGGCGCAGAGATACGTGGTGGCCGACATCTCGCTCACGTCAAATTCCAGGGTGCGGACCATCCGGCCGAAGGCCTGGACCAGCACGGGCACTTCCTCGAACTGGAGCGCGAAGCCGGACGGACGGACCGTCCCGTCCTTCAGCGCCTCGTTATTGCCTTGAGTGCGCGTCACTGTGGTCAAGGTGGTCGCTGCCATTGCTCTAAACCTGCCCTTCGGATGACCGGATGAAATGCAAGACCCGGGACTGTTCAAGTCGATGCCGAGAAGACTAACATCATAAGGACTAACCATAATGCCTTATGTTTTTGAGGTAGCCAACAGTGAGGAATCTTCAATGAAGCAGAGCGTCATGGCAGCAGTAAGGACCGGTCCGGGGAAAACCGAGTTGACCGAATACCCGATGCCCGAAGTTCCAGCCGGCGGCGCGTTGCTCAAGGTCGAAGTGGCCGGGATATGCGGCACCGACGTGAAGCTCTACGCAAACCCGACCATCGACGGACCCGTCATCATGGGCCACGAAAATATCGGCATCGTCACCAATGCCAGCCCCGAATTCATTGAGCGCAAGGGCTTGGTCGACGGCGACCGAATCTTCGTTGAACACTACGTCGGCTGCTACAACTGCCAGTGGTGCCACATCGGCGAGTACCGCCATTGCGAGAACACCGACTGGCGGACCAACCCGGATGCCCGCCGGTACGGCTACACTTCCGCGGAGAATCACCACCACCTCTGGGGCGGTTTTTCGCAGTACATGTACCTGCCATGGAACTCCGTGGTCCACAAGGTCCCGGACGGCGTCTCGGCGGAGTTGGCCGGACTGGTGACACCTCTGTCCAACGGCATCCAGTGGGCCCTGCTCGATGCCGGCGTGGGCTACAACTCGACCGTGCTCATCCAGGGACCCGGCCAGCAGGGGCTCTCCCAGGCCGTTGCCTGTAAGCAGGCCGGGGCATCCCTGGTGATCGTCACCGGAACCACCCGGGACAAAGCCCGGCTGGATCTGGCACTGACCCTGGGGGCAGACCACGTCATCGATGTCCAGGCCGAGGACGCCCTGGACCGGATCATGCAGATTACCGGCGGAAAGGGCGTCGACGTCGTGCTGGACTGCACTTCAAGGGCCGGCACCGCACCCATCCTGCTGGGCATCGAAGCGCTCAAGCGCAGGGAGGGCACCCTCCTGGTGCAGGGCGAACTTGCCGCGTTCCCCGACTTCCCGCTGAAAAAGATCACCGAAAAGGCGATCACGATCAGGAGCGCAAGGGGGCACAGCTACATGGCCTGCGAATTGGCACTGGCGCAATTGGCGTCCGGGCGCTTCCCGCTGGAAAAGCTCACCACGCATCGCTTCGGACTCAAGGACGTGGACCGGGCGATTAAGGCGGTGGGCGGCGGGGAACCCGACGTCATCCACGTCTCGTTGATGCCGTGGCTGGAAGAAGCGGAGTAGACGCACATGGGAATCGTCGTACAGAACATCCGCCGCGCGGAAACCTCCACGGTAGACGCGCTGGCCGGCTACGGAGTCGCCACCATCCACGAGGCGCAAGGCCGCACCGGGCTACTTGCCGCCGCGATCAGCCCGATCTACAAAGGGTCGCGGATCTCCGGCAGTGCCGTGACTGTCAGCGTGGCACCTGCCGATAACTGGATGATCCATGTCGCCCTTGAATGGTGCCAGCCGGGTGATGTCCTTGTTGTGGCCCCCACGTCCCCCTCGGATGCCGGCTATTTCGGCGACCTCCTGGCCACGGCATCACAGGCACGCGGGGTGCGCGGGCTGATCATCGACGCCGGCTGCCGGGACGTCGCCGAACTGGAATCGCTGGGCTTCCCGGTCTGGTCGCGGCACGTCTGCGCAACTGGCACGGTCAAGGAAACCCTCGGCTCGGTCAATGTGCCGATCGTCTGCGCGGGACAGCTGATCAATCCAGGCGACGTCGTGGTCGCGGACGACGACGGCGTCGTCGTCATCCCGCGGCGCAACGCCGGCGAGGTCCTTGCCGCCTCAGCGGCCCGTGAGGAGAAGGAATCGGTGTCCCGGGCGCGGTACCAGGCCGGCGAGCTGGGACTGGATGTGCACGGAATGCGGGCCCGCCTGGAACAAGAAGGCCTCAAGTACATCAGCGAATTGGCCCCGGAATGACCGCCGGCGCGCTGTCCGATCCCCGACTGTCCACTACCGCCTCGTTCCGGCAAGGAAGCCACATGATCATTGATTGCCACGGCCACTACACCACCACTCCGGCAGCCCATCAGTCCTTCCGGGACGCGCAACTGGCGCACCTGGCGGATCCCAGCCTTCCGGCTCCCGCCCGGGCAGAGATCTCCGATGAGGAGATTCGTGCCAGCATCGAGGAAAACCAGCTCAAAATGCTCCTCGAGCGGGGCACGGACCTGATGATCCTCTCCCCGAAGGCTTCCGCCATGGCCCACCACGTGGACAGTCCTGAGATCGCCCGGGAGTGGGCGAGTTCCAGCAATGATCTGGTCCACCGGGTGGTCCAGATGTTTCCGGAGAATTTCGCAGCCGTGTGCCAGCTGCCCCAGACTCCGGATGGTTCGCTGCAGGATTCCATCGACGAGCTGCGCCGCTGCGTCGAGGAGCTCGGCTTCGTGGGCTGCAACCTCAATCCGGATCCCTCGGGGGGATTCTGGACGTCCAGGCCGCTCACCGACGAGTACTGGTTCCCCTTGTACGAGGTCCTGGTGGAGCTGGACGTCCCCGCCATGATCCACGTGTCGGGATCCTGCAATGACAACTTCCACACCCTGGGTGCCCACTACCTCAATGCCGACACGACGGCGTTCATGCAGCTGATCGAGGGAGATCTTTTTGCGCGTTTCCCCAGTCTCCGCTTCGTGATCCCGCATGGCGGCGGCGCGGTGCCCTACCACTGGGGTCGATTCCGGGGCCTGGCCGACCGGCTCAAGCGCCCGGACCTGGGGGAGCACCTGATGAACAACGTCTTTTTCGACACCTGCGTGTACCACCAGCCCGGGGTGGAACTCCTCACCAAGGTGGTGGACCTCGAAAACGTCTTGTTCGCTTCGGAGATGCTCGGAGCCGTGCCGCGCGCAAAGGACCCCGATACCGGCCATTTCTGGGATGACACGAAACGCTACGTTGACGCTCTGGGCCTCAGCGACGCGCAGTCCCACCGGATTTTCGAAGCCAACGTCCGCCGGGTCTACCCGCGACTGGACGCGCAGCTGAGCGCCCGCGGCCGGTAGCGGTCCACCTTGGGGCGTTAATCCGCCACCGCCGGCCGGCTCCGTCAGGAGCGGGCCGGCGGTGGCGGATCGGCGGGTGGGCCTAGATCAGCAGGCCCTGCAGCTCTTCAGCGGCCGCCTGGAGCTTGGCGCCGAGTTCGACGCGGAGCTGGTCCGACATGCGGTGGGCCGGCACCGAGACGTTGAGGGCGTAGGGGGTGCCGCTTGGATCGGTGAGGGCGACGGCGACGGATGTCACGCCGTCTTCGCTTTCTTCGTCACTGCTTGCGTAACCGGTCTGCCTGATGCTGTCCAGAGCCGCTTCCAGGTCCGCCCGGGACGTGATGGAGGCCTTGGTCAGGCCGGGGAGCTCAGCCTGGGGATAGAGATTCCGCAGCTGTTCGTCGCTGAGTCGGCTCAACATGGCTTTGCCCGTGGCAGCGCAGTTGGCGGGAGTCATCCGGCCCTGACGGGATCCGACGCGCACCGCGCGGGAGCTTTCGATGGCGTCGAGGAAGTGCGTGTCTGTCCCCTCGAGCCGGGCGAAGTGGACGGTCTCCCCGGTTTCGTCGAAAAGCCGTTCCAGGATCGGGCGGGCGACCGTCCGGACGTCGATCTGGCGGCGGATGGCGAAGGCGATGGAGCCCAGCGCCTGGCCCGGTTCGTAAGCCCTCGTGGCCGGATTTTGGCGCACGAAGCCACGGTAGAGCAACATGCCCATGAGCCGGTGGGCAGTCGAGGAGGCTACGCCCAGATACTTGCTCGCGTCCGTCAGCCTGATGCTGGGCTGGGTTTCGAAAAGCAGGAGGAGCCGGAGGGCGTTGTCAACGGATTCTATGGGGTACTGCGGGGGAGGGCCGTATTTTGCCCTGTCGTCTGCCTCTGTTGATCCCATTCTATTAATCATACCCAGCGGCCGCGGATCCACCGGTGCGTCCAGCCGGCCGGCCTCACGGCTCAACGCCCAGCCTGGCGAGTTCGTGCCGCCAGGCCGTCGCTGTGTTGAACGCGCCTCCGAGGTCCGGAAGCTCCGCCATGTCGGACTCGGGAATGTTCTGGAGCCGGCCTCCTGCTGCCGTTACCTGAAGGGATAGCCCTGCCAAAATGTCGACGCTGATTGCCTGCAGGACTGCCTGCTCCACCGTAGCGGCGGCGCTGGTGAGTCCGTGGCCCCGTAGCAGCACCACGGGGCGCCCGTTCATGGCGTCGGCCATTTCACCGGCAAGCCGCTGGTTCCTTACCAGCACTGCCCGGGGGTAGACGGGTACTCCGCCTGCCGCCAGGCGGGTCCCGGGTATGTCGAAGGCGCCGACGATCGGCTGGACCGTGAGTCCGGCGAGGTCGGCGGCCACGACCTGGGGTGGGTGTGCGTGTACGACGGCGTTGATGTCCGGCCGGCGCCGGAGCAGCTCGGTGTGCAGCGGAAGTTCGTTGGGGACGGTGTAGCCGCCGTCGAGTTCGCCGTCAGCGGCGGGATTGCCGTCGAGGTCAACCAGTCGGATGTCGCCGGCTTCGGTAAAGGCCAGGCCCCGCTCCTGGGGGCCGCGGCAACGGACCAGCAGCGCGTTCTCCGCCATTCTCAGGCTGATGTGACCGAGAATTCCGTCCGCCAGGCCGCGGCCGGCCAGGACCCGGCAGGCCAGCGCAATGGCATTCCTTTGCTCCGCATGGGGCACGGGCTCCCGAGCTTCCCCCATCAGAGCGCCACCTTGGGGCGGGGTTCCAGCAGGGGCTGGAGCGTTTCGCGCAGTTCCTCAACGGTGATCCCCGTGGCCATGCCCCGGCGGCACGCCAGGAGCGCCTTTGGCCAGTTCACAATTGCGGCGCCGCGAAGGTTGACGCCGTCGGATGTGTAAAGGGCGGCAAACCTCCCGTGGGTTTCCGGGTCCCCGATGGTGATGTGCTCGGCATTGCCTCCCACCCGGCCCACTACCTGGATTTTCCAGTCGTGCTGGTCGCTCCAGACGTATTCGACGGGCGTGTAGGCGCGCGGGCTGTCGGGGTGTGTGATGTTGTAGGCGACGCAGGCGGCCTGTTCAACGGCGTTCGTCCAGTGCTCGATCCTGATGTCTTCGCCGTGTTTCGAGTGTCGCCAGCGCGCGACGTCGCCGACGCCGTACACCTGGGGCGCATCCACGGCCCGGCAGTATTCGTCGAGCACGACTCCGTTGTCCACCAGGAGCCCGGAGGAGCCAAGCCAGGCGTCGTTGGGCACCGCGCCGATCCCCACGAGGACCGTGGCGGCCTCTACCTTCTGGCCGTTGGTCAGCCGGAGAGTGAAGGAGCCCTGTTCGCCTTCAATGGCTTCCACGCCGGTGCCGAAGATCGTCGTGACGCCATTGTTGCGGTGGAGGTCCCCGAACCAATGCCCGATTTCGGGGTTGAAGATCCGGCTCATCGGAATGGGCAGCGGGTCGATGACGGTGACTTCCAAGCCGAGGGAGCGTGCTGTGGCGGCGGCCTCCGCGCCGATGAAACCGGCGCCGATCACGGCGAGCTGGCCGCCCTTGAGGAGGTCGGCGCGCAGCTTCCGGGCATCATCCAGCGAGCGGAGAACGTGGATGCCGGGCCGCTGGCCCCAGGGCGAGGGGCGGGCCGAGGCGCCGGTGGCGATCACGAGATTATCGAAGCGAAGTGGTTCGTGATCCTCCAGCAGCAGCAGCTTTCCGGCGACGTCGATGCCGGTGGCGGCATGCCCGAGGACCAGCTGAATCCGGGCGTCCTCGGCCTGTTCGCGGGTAAGGAGGCGAATGGATGACTCCTCCGCTTTGCCGGCGAGGACGGCTTTGGACAGCGGCGGCTTGTCATAGGGAAGTTCCGCGTCTTCACCGACGAGGATGATCTCCCCTTCGTACCCCTCCAGGCGCAGGGACTGGGCGGCACGCACCCCGCCAATGGATGAGCCGACGATGACAGTGGTCGTGTTCATCAGTCCTCCACCACGAGTGCGGACACCGGACAGCTGCGGGCGGCCTCCGTGACCCGTGCACGTTCGGACTCGGGTACCTCGGTCCGGAGGAGAATAACGATTCCGTCATCGTCCAGATCGAAGTAGTCGGTCGCTCCGACAACACAGTTTGCATACCCCTGACAGGCCTGCAGATCTGCTTTTACGACAGGCATGGGCAAACTCCTCTTCCTAGGTGTGGGTGTTCTTCAGGTTTTGCGGCGGCTGCTCGTCCTCGGTGACGAGCGGCCCGAACGGGTGCCCGATCATGGCCGAAAAGGTCGCTGGCGCCTGCCACGTGAGGGCTTCCAGTTCGAGAGGGCACAAGGCCACCCACTGGCCGGAGCGGGGGGACTTGATCATCAGGCGCGAGCCGTTCCGCGTCTCCACCCGGCTGACCTGGATTTCGGAAAACTCATTGGCAATGACAATCGGGGCGCCCGTGACATGCGCCTCCAGCCGGGCCCGTTCCTCTGCCGCGCGGACGGCGGCAAGGCGGTCTTCTTCCTCACCCTCCCATTCGAGTTTCATAGGAAAATGGCCAGGTTCTGCATCCGAATGACCGACTCGTCCACCAGAATGGTGCGGCGGGCAAGTTCCCACCCGGCTGCGGTGCGGCGGAGGAGGTCTTCCCTTCCGGCGGACACTGTTGCTGCTTCGCGCACGTCACCGCGGCTGCGGAAAAGCAGGACCGCTGAATCCACGATGATTTCGTCGGCGTTCTCAGTGCGGAAGGTGCGCACATTGGTGATGTAATGGCGCAGCCGCGAGGGGGGATCCTCGGTCCAGGCATGCTCGGTGGCGAAGCGTGCCACCCTGCGGCTGAGGGAGTACTTGTTTTCGTCCAGGTGAGCCATGCCGGGCGAGGTGCTGTACCCGGCGCCCAGGGCTGTGGTCACGCGGACGGGCATGAGGTAATGCACGTCTTCGGCGATCCGGGACATCCACGTCTCATAGTCCTGCTCGTCCAACAGATAGGCTTCATCCACCAACCAGCGGTGCGCCTCAAGGTGGAGTCTGTCGTTGAACGGCAGGGATTCCCCCGTCCTCTGGGTGCGCGGCGCGTGCCCGCCGAGGACCGACTGCTCTGAAAGAGTCTTGCTGGTGCGTTCGTTTGCGGATTCAACAAGCATGGTTAGGCCTCCACTGAAACGGTCTCGACGGCTGAGCTTCCGGGCCGCTCGGCGGGGGAATGGCCCGTGCCGTCCGGGGATCCTCCCTGGGCAGGGCTGGTGCCCACCTGCAGCTGGGCCGCTTTTTCCATCGGGCGTTCCAGGTGGTCGGCCCAGCGCAGCAGCAGTTCGCGCTGGTTATATTCGCTGTAGCCGATTCGGGTGGAACCCGGGCCCGAGTACTGCTCGGATGTCAGGGGTTCGACGACGTTCTGTCCGTTTTCCAGCATGCCCATGCGGCTGTTGAGCAGGAGCCGGCGCGCCATGGGGCCGCCGGCGGTGCTGGTCAGGGAAACCCAGTTTTCAACGTCGTCCTGCTCGAACATGCCGCCGCTGCCGAAGCACATCAGATATGCCTTGTAGGAAAGGGCCTTGAACTCCTCGGGCGCGTTCTTGTCGACCGCGAACCACGACACGATCTCGGTCTCGTCCTCGCTGATCGGCTGCCACTGCCGGATGGAAATGAACGGCAGCACCTCATCGGAGCCTTCTTCGACCCGCGGCCAGTTGTGGACGAAGCTCATGTTCGGGAACACCGATGCCGCCGACACCATGAACCCGTCCTTGCCCACGACGTCGAGCTGCTCCTGGCTCCATTGCTCTTTCATGCGAGCGATCATCTCGTCCGGGTAGCCCACGTAGCGGAGGCGGTCTTCCAGGGTTCCCTCGGGAAGCTTGTAGGTGGTTCCGCCGCCGTTGCCGGCCCAGTAGGTCGTGCCGTCTTTGCGTTTTTCCGCCTTGGGTTCGCGGAACAGTCCGATCTCCACGACGGAGGTGTGGGTCTGGGGGGTGTGGTACATGTCGCCCGCGAAGTTCTCGGCACCGATTTTCCAGTTGGCCTTCACGCGCCACCGCTGCGGACCGCGCAGCTCAATCCCGTCGCCGCTCTGCTTCGTGTAGTAGTCCATGTAGAACTTGAAGTCCCCCAGGAAGTCCTCCAGCGGCTCAGCGTCGGGATCCAGGCTGACGAAGATCAGGCCGTTGTAGATGCCCAGGGACGGAGCTGGCAGCAGGGTCTGCCCTTTTTTCCTGAAGCCTTCTTCCCCGCCGTATGCCTCCTTGTGGAAGGGCAGTCCAACGATGCGGCCGTCGTTGCGGTAGGACCAGCCGTGGTAGGGGCAGCGGAAGTGTGACGCGTTGCCCATCTCGGTGCGACAGACCTGCATGCCGCGGTGAAGGCACATGTTGAACAGGGCCCGGATTTCCCCGTGTTCGTCGCGGGAAATGATGAAGGAGTCTTCCAGGACCCGGCGCACCACGTAGTCGCCTGCTTCGGGCACTTCGGATTCGTGACCGACAAAGAGCCAACTGCGACCGAAGACGCGCTCCTTTTCGAGCTCGAAGATCTCCTTGTCGTTGTAGATATGCGCAGGGATCATGCCCTGCCGTACGTCTTGGAGGACGCCTCGTGGGTCAGTCATTGATGGATCTCCTTGTCCGAGCCGGGACTACTGAATCCGCTTCTCTGCGATTCAGAGCATTGTTCTGTAAGGAAGAGAATGTCGCATTATGTGATCTGCGTCAAGTCGCACCGCGGCGCCCCCGCGGGCCGTGCTACGCCTTCACGGCGCGGGTCAATGACCGTTCTCCGGTGAATCGGAGTCGCGGGCGGCGGATTCGCCCCGGTCCAGTCGGTTCAGGGCTTGCATCTGCGTGGTGGAGAGTGCGAAGTCGAAGATGGAGATGTTTTCGCTGAGCCAGACGGGGTCCGAGGCCTGGGGGATAGGTACGAGGTCCTGCTGAACGTGCCAGCGGAGCAGGACCTGGGCGGGGGTCCTGTTGTGGCGGGCGGCGATGCCGACGACGGTAGGGTCCTCGCGCAGGCCCGATTCCCGGCCGATGGGGCTCCAGGACTGGGTCAGGATTCCGAGGTCCTCGTGTAGGGCGCGTGGCTGCACGCGGGCGAGGTCGGGGCTGAGCTGGATTTGGTTGACGTCGGGAACGACGCCGGTGGCATCGATGATTTTGGCGAGATGGGCGGGCTTGAAGTTCGATACGCCGATGGCCTTGACGCGTCCTTGTTGCAGAAGCCTGACGAGGCCTTTCCACGCTTCGGTGTACTGGTCCTGGGCCGGGACAGGCCAGTGGCACACGAACATGTCGAGGTAGTCGAGGCCGAGACGGCGCAGGCTGTCGTCGTAGGCGCGCTGCACGCCGTCGACGCTGTGGGATTCCTTGTTGAACTTGCTGGAGATAAACAGCTCGTCACGGGGTATGCCTGCGTCTTTGAGGGAGCGACCGACGGCTTCTTCGTTCCTGTAGGCGAACGCGGTGTCGATCAGCCGGTATCCTGCCCGCAGGGCGAGCCGGACGGCGTTTTCGCATTCTTCGCCGAGCATCGGCCAGGTTCCCAGTCCCAGCCGTGGAATGCTGTGTCCGTGGCGCAGGGTAAGCCTGGGTACTGCTGCGGGGCCACTTTGCGGGCTTGTCTCCGTCGTCATGGGTGGATCTCTTTCCGGGCTGCCGGTCGTTCCAGATATTCAGGATCGATGCGTGGAGGGTTGTCTTGATCAGGTCGAGTATTTTGGTCGGCGCCAGGCCGAGGCCGCGGGGGCGGTGATCAGCAGGCCCGCGGCGAGTAGGGCCGCGGTGACGGGGGCGACGGTGACGAGTCCTGCCATGCCGAAAGGTGCGAGGAAAAGGGCCACGGCCCGGTAAGTCCCGGTCAGCGCAAGGGCGTCTCCGCGTTCTTCGGGGTGCACGTAGTCGGCCGCTATGGCCGGGCCGACGGTCTGAAGAACGCCGGCCCCGATTCCGGAGATGGCCAGTGCCACGCCCGCGGCGACGGCCAGCGGGGCAAGCGGTCCTGCGGCCGCCAGTCCCAGTCCTGTTGTCAGGACTCCGATCACGAGGGAGGGCTTGATGCCCTTGCTGCGTATCCACCCGCTGGCGGCGCTGCCCAGGAGAACCGCCGCGTTGGCCGTGGAAACGAGGACGCCGATGACGGTGGCTGACTGCCCGGCGAGCGAGAGTGCCACAGGGACATAGGAGTCCAGGAGGCTTTTCCACGCGCCTGCCGCCACGTTCATCCAGCAGGCGGTTTGGACCCCGGACCGTCGCCAGAGGCGCGGCCTCTGCTGGTCGCCGAGGGATGCTTTGGCGGCGAACGGGGGGAACCGGATGAGCAGCGCAGCGGGAACGACGGCCAGCACGGCTGCCGCGGCCCCGAGAAGGAGCGGCAGGCGGGTGGAGATCTCCCAGAGGTAGCCGGCCACGGCCGGTCCAAGCAACGCGCCGACCCCGATGGCGAGGTTCACGTTCCTACTGGCATTGACGGCCGAGGGGTAAGTGCGGACAGCATGGGTCTGGCTGCTGGTGAAGAACAAGGCGCGGGCCGCCCCCTGGACCAGCTGGGAAACCGTGAAGACCCACAGCACGTTCGAGAGCGAGATGAGCACGCAGGAGCTTCCGATCATCAGGACCGACCCGACGAGGAACCATTTGTCGGGAAACGTCCGCATGAGTGCGCCCATGCCCAAGCGGGTGGCGATTTGCGCGAGGGCGGCCACGGCCACCAGCAGGCCGATCTGGGCGGGCGTGTAACCGGCGCGTACCGCCATGAGGGGCACCAGGACGGAGAGGATGCCCAGGGCAAAGGAGAACAGCACGATCGCCGCGGCGCTCATGGCCCTGTCTAAGCCCTCGGGGCTGCGACGGGACGGCTTGAACTCGCTCTCAGGCGCCGACATGCTCGAGGTACGTCAAAGTCTCCTCGAGAGTCACGACATCCCCGTACTTGTTGTCGATGTCGAACAGGCTCGCGAGGTGCGGCAGTTCAGCCCGGTCTCCGACGCCTTCCTCCACCACGATGGTGTGGAATCCGTAGGAGCACGAGTCAACAACGGTTGCCCGGACGCACCCGCTGGTCGTGCAGCCGACCACGATCAGGGTGTCGATGCCCTTGGATACGAGGCGGGCGGCAAGATCGGTGCCGAAGAAGCAGGAAGCGTACTTTTTGACCAGGAGCATTTCATTGCTCCGGCGCTCCAGCCGTTCGTCCAGCTCCACCCATTCGCTCCCCTCCACGAGCCAGCTGTTGGATGGAATCTTCCGGATCCATTTGCCTGCTTCCTGCAGGTCGGGGTCATAGGCGACCGTGGAAAAAATGACCGGAATCCCGGCGGTCCGGGACCGGTCCAGCAGGTCCTGGGTCGCGAGGAGCTGCCCCTCGAGTTCCCCGGCCAGCGGCGACCTCGAATCGGTAAAGCCTCGGATCATGTCCACGACCAGAAGTGCGGGCCGCTGCCCGAACCCGATCTTCCCGCCAAGACCCTTTTCCCGGAATTGGACGCGGAGTTGGTTGTATTCTTCGGCGGCGGTGCTGGTAGTCATGGTTTCTCTTCCGGGTTGTGGGTGGGGTGTGGGTTAGGTGGTTTGGGCGAGTCGGCGTTCGATGGCCCAGAGGGCGAGGTTGCCGATGAGGGCGATGGCGGCGAGGAGGAGGATGATGCCGTACATGGTGGGGAGGTC
>JAODMV010000279.1 GCA_025464875.1 Arthrobacter sp.
CGTCGCGGACGCGGGCAACCAAATCCTGCTGCTGGTCGGCGGCAAGCGCGCCAAGCGGGGCGCCAGCCCCGAGCATCCCTTCGGCTACGGGCGCGAAAGGTACATCTACGCCTTCATTGTCTCGATCGTGCTGTTCAGCGTCGGCGGCCTTTTCGCGCTGTATGAAGCGTGGGGAAAGCTCCAGCATCCGCACGGCATCGAAGGCGGCTTCTGGTGGGTGCCGCTGGCCGTGCTCGTTGGCGCCATCATCGCCGAGTCCTATTCCTTCAGGACTGCGATTGTGGAATCCAACCACGTCCGTGGCCAGCAGAGCTGGGTCAAGTTCATCCGCAGCGCGAAGCAGCCGGAGCTCCCCGTCATCCTGCTGGAAGACTTCGGCGCCCTCCTGGGTCTGGTGTTCGCGCTCTTCGGCGTGGGGCTCACCCTGATCACCGGCGACGGCATCTGGGACGCCCTGGGAACCGCCATGATCGGCCTGCTGCTCGTCGCCATCGCCGCCGTGCTGGCCGTGGAAACCAAATCGCTGCTGCTGGGCGAGTCGGCGTCCAAGGATGATGTGGAGAAGATCCGGCAGGCGCTCGAGTCCGGCGGCAACAGCGTCATCCACCTGAAGACCCTGCACCTGGGCCCCGAGGAACTGCTGGTCGCGGCTAAGATCGGCGTCGGCCGGGCCGACTCGGGCCAGGACATCGCCAAGGCAATCGACGACGCCGAGGCCAGGATCCGCGAGGCAGTCCCGATCGCGCGGGTCATCTACCTCGAACCGGACGTGGAGCGCGTCAGCGCCTCCTGACCGGGCTACGGCGCCAGCGGCCGCTTGCGTTCCACGAGGCCGCTGATCACGGCGACGCCGAGCCCCAACAGGGCCAGCACGGCGCCCACGAGTGCGGGAGCGACGTAACCCCAGCCCCACGCGATCACGAGTCCGCCGAGGAAGGCGCCCAGGGCGTTGGCGACGTTGAGGGCCGCATGGTTGAGCGAGGACGCCAGCGACGGCGCGTCGGGGGAGGCATCCAGCAACCGGGTCTGCAAGGCCGGGACCAGCATGGAGCCGGCGGCGCCGACAACAAACACCATGACGAAGGCGGACCAGGGCCAGTGCACGGCCACGGCGTAGGCCCCGAGTGCTACGGCGATGCCGGGCAGCACCCAGTAGATGGTTCCCATGACAGACCTGTCGGCGATCCGGCCGCCAACGATGTTGCCGGCGACCATGCCCAGACCGTAGAGCGCGACCACGAGCGGCAGCAAGGCCGAGGGGATTCCGGCCACGCCGGTCATGGTGTGGGCAATGTACGTGTAGGTGGCGAAGAAACCGCCGAAGCCGACGATACCGATCAGGATGGCCAGCCAGACCTGGAGCCGTTTGAGCGCCCCCAGCTCGCGCCGGAAACTGGCGCCTGCGTGGGGCTTCTGGAACGGCACGAACCTCCAGAGCAGAACGAGGGTGATGATGCCGATCAGGCCGACCAGCAGGAACAGCAGCCGCCAGCCGAAGCTCTGGCCCAGCCAGGTGGCGAAGGGGACACCGATGACGTTGGACACCGTCAGGCCGGCCATGACCATCGAGATCGCCCAACCGCGCTTCGTGGGAGCCACCAGGGAGGCTGCGATGACGGCCGCGACTCCGAAGAAGGCGCCGTGCGGCAGCCCGGCCGCGAACCGGGAAACCAGCATGGTGCCGTAATCGGGGGCGATGAAGGAACTGAGGTTGGCAATGCTGAAGAAGAGCATGAGCCCCAGGGCCAGGTACTTCCGGGGCATCTTGGCACCGACGGCGGCCAGCACCGGCGCCCCGATGACGACGCCGAGGGCGTAGGCCGAAATGAGGTGGCCGGCCTCAGGGGTACTGATGCTGAGACCCTGCTCCACCTCCCTGAGCAGGCCCATCATGGCGAATTCTGTGGTGCCGATGCCGAATCCGCCCATGGCAAGGGCAAAGATGGCAAGGGCAAAACGGCGGGTGCCCGTCTTCGGCGTCGCCGGGGCTTGTTTCGTGGTGGTCATTCGTCTGCTTTTCGAGGAGGATTCCGGCGGATGCCAGAAGAATCCGGCATGGCAAAGGTGGCTGGTGGGACTGTGGGGGCGCTCGGCTTTCCGCGGTTGATCGGAAACGCGGCCGCCTCCATTCTCCCCCAGGAGGCCACCGTCCTAGACTTGGGTGCGTGACTGGACTTGTTAGCGTCGTCGGCGGCGCGATAGTGGATTCCCTGGCCGACCCGGGCAGGCTGCTCGTGGCGCGCCGGACATCGCCGCCCCAGTTTGCCGGTATGTGGGAGTTCCCGGGCGGCAAGGTGGAGTCCGGGGAGACAGCCGAGCAGGCCCTGCACCGCGAGCTGCTCGAAGAGCTCGGCGTCAGCGTGCGTCTCGGCTCCGAGCTGGTGTCCGGCTCCGGCTCCGGCTGGCCCCTCAACGAGCGGGCGGTGATGCGCGTGTGGTTTGCGGAGCTGGTGGACGGGGAGCCGCACCCCCTCGAGGACCATGACGAGCTGCGCTGGATCGAACTGGAGAGCCGGGAGGAAGTGCTCGGCCTGCCCTGGATCCCGGCCGACCTTCCCATCGTCGAAGCGCTGCTGGAGGCCCTCCAGCCCTCTGGCCCGCGCGGGGCGTCCGGCGAACTCATCCGCTGACCGGCCGCCCGCCTCGGGCCCGCCCTCGCCAAACCGCTTAGCCTGTGGCTACTCTGAAGCGAACCGAGAGGAGTGGTCCGTGCAGGTCGGTGTCAGGCGGGAAGAACGCTCGGGGGAGCGTCGGATCGCGGCGGTCCCGGAGACCGTGAAGCAGTTGACCGCCCTCGGCCTGAAGGTCGTCGTGGAGAGCGGCGCCGGGACGGAAGCCGGTTACGCGGACGCCGCGTACAAGGAGGCCGGAGCCTTCCTCAGCACGGATCTCCCGCTCGGTTCCTTGGACGTCCTTTTACACGTTCGGCCGCTCTCGCCCGAGACCGCAGCCGCGCTTCGGCCCGGTACGGTCACCATCGGCTTCGCGTCCCCTGCCTCTGAGTTGCCGACAGTACGGGCCCTGGCCGCGGCCGGCATCACCGCCTTCGCGCTCGAGCTGCTCCCGCGGATTTCCCGGGCCCAGTCCATGGACGCGCTCAGTTCCCAGTCCCTGGTTTCCGGCTACCGCGCAGTGCTGGAGGCGGCGATGCGCTATCCACGGTTCTTCCCGCTGTTCATGACCGCCGCCGGGACGATCCCGCCCGCGCGGGTGCTGGTCCTCGGGGCCGGCGTTGCCGGGCTGCAGGCGATCGGCACCGCCAAGCGGCTCGGCGCCCGGGTGTCGGCCAATGACATCCGGGCGGCCTCCGCCGACGAGGTCGCCTCGATGGGTGGCACGTTCATCAATCTGGACCTGGACAACCGGAAGCAGGGCGCTGCCGTGGAGGGAAGCGGAGGCTACGCGCGCGAACTCGGCGAGGACCGGGCGCGGCACCAGCGTGGGCTGCTCGCCCCCCATGTCGCGGCCGCGGACGTCCTGATCACCACGGCGGCCGTCCCGGGCCGCGCCGCACCCCTGCTCGTGACGACGGATATGGTGACCGGCATGCGGGCCGGTTCGGTCGTCGTCGACCTGGCGGCCGAATCCGGCGGAAACGTCGAGGGTGTGGTCGCCGGCCGGGACGTCCAGGTGCCGGTCGTCGGCGGTTCCGTGACTCTCGTGGGCCTGCAGGACGCGGCGTCTGCCATGCCCTCCGATGCGTCCCGCCTCTTCGCCAAAAACGTCTGCAACCTGCTGGCCCTGATGACAGCCGACGGCCAGGTGGCCCCGGACTTCGACGACGAGGTTGTGGCCGGAGCGTGCCTGACGCACGACGGATCGGTGCGGCACGCCGCTACCGCAACAGCGTTGAAGGCGCAGGCCTGATGGACCCGGTCGCCTTGCTGACGGTGGTGGTGCTCGCCGTCTTCGTGGGTTTCGAAGTCGTCTCCAAGGTGACCAGCAAGCTGCACACCCCGCTGATGTCCGGCGCCAACGCCATCCACGGCATTATCCTCGTCGGCGCCATCATCGTTGCCGGGCAGGCCAGCGAGACGTGGCTGCTCACCATTGCCCTCCTTGCCGTGGTGCTGGCGACCGCGAATCTGGTCGGCGGCTTCGTGGTCACGGACCGGATGCTGGAGATGTTCGGTGGGCGGAAGATGCGCCGACCAGGAGCCGGTGACCGCACCGGTGACAGGGTTCCGGGGGAGGATAAGTGAGCATCCTTGCCCCCGGGTGGACCTCGCTGCTCTACCTGGCGGCCGCGGTCTGCTTCATTCTCGCGCTGAAGGGCCTCAGCTCGCCCCGCAGTGCCCGCCGCGGCAACGCCATCGGCGCCGCGGGCGCCCTGCTTGCCGTCGTCACGGTGTTCCTGTCCGCCCAGCTGGAAAACATTCCGCTGATCCTGGCCGCCATCGCCGTCGGTTGCGCCCTCGCCGTTCCGGTTGCCCGGCGCGTGCAGATGACCCAGATGCCTCAGCTGGTCGCCTTGTTCAACGGGGTCGGAGGCGGCGCGGCCGCGCTGGTGGCTGTGCTGGAACTCGGCCACAGCGAGGACCCGTGGGTGCGCCTGGCGGTCGTGTTCACCCTGCTGGTCGGGGCAGTGTCCTTCGCCGGTTCCGCGGTGACGGTGGGGAAGCTGCAGGAGCTGATCAGCACCCGGCCGCTGCTGTTTCCCGGCATGCGGGAGGTGATGGCGGCGGTTCTGCTGGGCGCGGTCACCGCCGGCGTCGTGGTCATCCTCGCCGGTTCGGCCGGCTGGGCACTCGCGCTGCTGGGCCTCGGACTGGCGGCCGGGCTGCTGCTCGTACTGCCGGTCGGCGGGGCCGATGTGCCCATCGTGATCTCTTTGCTCAACGCCTTCACCGGTCTCGCGGTGGCGGCCTCCGGGGTGGTGCTCGGCAATGTGCTCCTGCTCGTCGCCGGCACGCTCGTCGGTGCGAGCGGAACCATCCTGACCAAGGTGATGGCCTCGGCGATGGGACGGGGCGTCGCGGGCATCCTGTTCGGAGCCTTCCGCGGAGGCTCGACCGCCGGTTCGACCGTCCTGAGCGGGCGGCCGGTGCGGTCTTCCTCCCCGGAGGATGTCGCCGTCCAACTCGGCTACGCCCAGCGGGTGGTGATCGTGCCCGGTTACGGCCTGGCCGTGGCGCAGGGCCAGCACACGGTGGCCGAGCTCGCCACCTCCCTGGCTGCCCGCGGGGTCGAGGTCGTGTTCGCGATCCACCCCGTGGCCGGACGCATGCCGGGCCACATGAACGTGCTGCTCGCGGAGGCGAACGTACCCTACGAGTCGCTGCGGGAGCTGGACGAGGTCAATCCGGAATTCGCGAACACCGATGTTGCGCTGGTGGTCGGGGCCAATGACGTGGTCAACCCGGCGGCGAAGTCCTCACCCGGGTCGCCGATCTACGGCATGCCGATCCTGGAGGTGGTCCAGGCCCAGCAGGTGGTGTTCCTGAAACGATCCATGCGGCCGGGCTTCGCCGGCATCGAGAACGAGCTCCTGCACGACCCGAAAACCACGCTCCTCTTCGGGGACGCTAAAGAGTCGCTCGCCAAGGTGCTGGCTGCCGTCAAGGCGCTCTGAGCGTGTTTCAGAAGAGGGTGGGCTGGGACGCCGGGGCCGCAACGCTTCCATGCGCACCGCTTGCGCGCCGGGCCGGGATGCTGCCGGCCGGATACTGGGCTTCCTCTGCCCTGGGATCGTCGACAGGGCGCTCGCCGTTGAGGTCGCGGTGGCTGAAGCCCTGCGAGCCGGAGAAGCCATGCAGGGCCTTGAAGTGCCGGACGCGTCCGGCCAGCCATGCCCGGTATTCCTCGGAGGCGTAGGAACCGCTGCCGTACAGGCGCCGGTACTTGCCGACGAGCTGCGGATGCTGCGCGGCAATCCATTGCATGAACCATTCCCGGGTGCCGGGCTTCAAGTAGAGCGCTCCGGCGGTGACGCCGGTGGCGCCCGCAGCCGCCAGGGACCCGAACAGGGAGTCCAGGGCCTCGTCGCTGTCCGAAAGCCATGGCAGGATCGGCATGGCCATGACGCCGCAGGGCAGCCCTGCTTCCCGGAGCCGGGTGATCAGTTTCAGGCGTGCCCGGGGTCCGGGGGTGCCCGGCTCCACGCTTTCGGAGAGACGCTCGTTGGTCATGGCCAGTGAGATGCCCACACCGACCGGGACCTGCGCCGCGGCGTGCTTCAGGAGCGGAATGTCCCGGGCCAGGAGCGTGCCCTTGGTCAGGATGGACAGGGGAGTGCAGGAGTCGGCGAGGGCGCCGATGATGCCCGGCATCAACTGGTACCGCCCTTCAGCGCG